>CAZAGS010000143.1:0-4070 GCA_964484955.1 uncultured Tissierellaceae bacterium | reverse complement strand
CCTTCTGGGATTATTATGTCGGCGTAGCGTTTTGTTGGTTCTACGAATTGTAGGTGGGCTGGTCTTACTGTGTCCATATATTGAAGGATTACTGAGTCTAGGGTTCTTCCTCTATCTTTTATATCCCTTAGTATCCTTCTTATAACTCTTACATCTGAATCTGTATCTACAAATATTTTAATGTCTAAAAGGTCTCGAATCTCTTTTTCTGAAAGTATTAGGATTCCTTCTAATATTATTATGTTTTTAGGATGTACAGTTATGGTTTCTTTTTTTCTATTATGTTTTTCAAAATCATATATTGGTTTTTCTATGGAATTGCCTTTTAGTAATTCTTTTAAATGATGTACTAATAATACATTATCAAAAGCAAAAGGATGGTCATAGTTTGTTTTTACTCTTTGATCAAAGGTTAGGTCACTTTGATCTTTGTAGTAAGAGTCTTGTTCTATAATAGTCATATCCGCTTCTTTTATGGATTTAAATATTTCTGAAGATATAGTTGATTTACCTGAACCAGTTCCCCCTGTTATACCTATTAGAATAGTATCTTTCACTTTAGTCATCCTCTCTTACTTTTCTTAAAAGATCAAATCTTTCTACTTCTTTATCTATTTTCATTTTAATTATTTGTTGAGGGTGTGGAGCAACTTCTATTTTATTATCATCCTCATCCCACATCTCTTCTATTTTATAGTTGAAAAAGTCTTTTCCTGGACCAAATATTTCTATTTCTTCCCCTTGGAACATTCTGTTTCTTTGTTCTATGGTGGCTATTCCTTTTTCCTTGTCATAATCTAAAACCATACCCACAAAATCATAGCCTCTTATATAGGAACTTGTTGTATATACTTGGCTATCTGCATCTGTTTTTCCAAAGAAGAATCCTGTTGTAAAAGCTCTATGACTAGCTTTTTCAATTTCTTCTAAATACTTGGGATTATATTTATAATTTTCTGGGTCTTTATAGTATTCATCTATGGCCATTCTATAGGCCCTAGTTACTGTGGCTACATAGTATGAGCTCTTTACTCTACCTTCTATTTTAAAACTCTTAATGCCTGCTTTAATCATTTCAGGTATATGCTGGATCATGGATAGGTCTTTTGAATTAAAGATAAATGTTCCTTCTTCATTTTCTACTACTGGAAAATATTCTCCTGGTCTTTTTTCTTCTACTACAGAGTATTTGTATCTACAGGAATGTGCACAATCTCCTCGATTTGCGTCTCTTCCTGTCATATAATTGCTCATTAGACATCTGCCAGAATATGACATACACATTGCTCCATGGACAAAAGTTTCAATTTCCATATCCGCTGGTATCTTTTTAACTATTTCTGCGATTTCTACTAAGGACAATTCACGAGCTAAAACTACTCTTCTTATTCCTAAATCGTACCAAAAGTTAATAGTTTCATAATTAGTTACACTGGCTTGAGTACTTAAATGTATGGTTAATTCAGGTACTGTTTTTTTAATAATTGAGAACATTCCTGGATCTGACACTATTACAGCATCTACATCTATATTATAAAGTTCTGTTACATATTCTTCTAGTCCTAGTAAATCATCATTATGAGGGACTATATTTAAAGTAACATAAACCTTCTTTCCTCTTTCATGGGCAAATCTAATTCCCTCGGCAATATCCTCTATTGTGAAGTTTTTCGACGCTTTTCTTAAGCCAAAAGCTTCTCCACCTAAATATACTGCATCAGCTCCATAAAGAATTGCCATTTTTAATTTTTCTAAATCTCCTGCGGGAGCTAATAATTCAATTTTCTCCAATTCATCATTCCTCTCTATATGTTAGGGCTACCCCATCTCCTACAGGTAAAACACAGGAGGTATAGCCTTCTAAATTATTTATATGTTCTAAAAAACTTCTCAACCTTTTTACTATTGTCTTTTTTCGCCTAATTACTAGTTCATCTGCTGCTACCATACCCTTAAATAATACATTATCCGACACAATTAAGCCACCTGGTTTTAAAAATCTTATACAATCATTAAAGAATTCTAGATATTGACCTTTAGCCGCATCTAAAAAAATGAAATCATATTGATTTTTAAGATTAGGTAGTACTTCTATAGCATCTCCCTGTATTATTCGAATTCTATTTCTATATTCTGTTTTATCTATATTAGCCTTTGCTAGTTCTACCATATCTTGTCGTCTTTCAATAGTTGTAATCTGACAATCCTCACTGGTTACTCCTGCCATTACAAGGGCAGAATAGCCTATGGCTGTACCTACTTCTAATATATTCTTTGGCTTATTTGTTTTTAATAGTACTTTAAGGAGTTGTCCTACTTCTGGCTCAATAATTGGTACATGATTTTCTTTTGCATAGGTCTCCATTGCGCTTATATAATCGTCAGGCTTTGGTAAAATACTTCTAATATATTTTTCTATATATTCTTCATTTATATTTGTCAAAATTATCATCCTTTACACCTTAAATAAAAATAGGTCATCTCCTATTTTTATTTTGGTTTAGCATTTAAATGTTCTTGGTATGTTTTTGTAAATGTATGGCTACCATCTGATCCTGTTAGTACAAAGAATAGATAGTCTACATCTGCAGGATTAACAGCTGCTACTAATGAAGCCTCTCCTGGCGATGCTATAGGTCCTGGTGGTAATCCTTCATGTATATAGGTATTATATGGTGATGGGATTAAAGTATCCGCAGTAGATAAAACTGGTTTTCTTTCACCTAATATATACTGGACTGTGGCACAGGATTGCAAGGCCATATTTTGGTCGATTCTATTGTGGAAAACTGCACTCATAATAGGTCTCTCACTATCTAGCTTTCCTTCTCTCTCTACTATTGAAGCTAAGGTTATTACTTCATTTAGTGAAAGATCCATAGCTTCTAATTTATGGGCTATATCTTTTTCATAAATCTTCTGAAATTCATCTAACATCTTTCCTATAACTACTTCTTCTTCAGAGCCTATAAAGATTTCATAGGTTGAAGGAAATAGAAATCCTTCTAGTGTTTGATCTTCATCTAATAATTTTAAAAACTCATATTTGTCTTCAAAGTTCCTTTTATTAGAAGTTAATTCTAAAAACCTATCTAGATCAACTATATTTTCTTTGGCCAATTTCTCACCAATTTGGATTAACTCATAGCCTTCTGGTATTGTAAAACGAACTGTATTTGTAGACTTTTGGCTAACAGTCAACTTATTTATTATTTCTTCTAAGTTCATTCCAGTATTTAAGTTAAAGGTACCAGCCTTTAATTTTCCAGCTGCCTCTAAGCTTTTAACCCGAAATTTAAATATAGTTTTGTTCATTATTAGTCCCTTATCAAATAAGATATCTGAAATCTTATCTGTTGAGGCTCCAGATGGCACTTCTACACTTATTTCTTTACTTGCTTCTGCATCCATAGGGCCTAATGATTGCTTATAATAATTATTGGCTGCAAAGACTATAAAGAACAAGACAAATAATCCTATATATTTAAGGCTTGACCCTCTTTTCTTTTTCTTTTCTTTAATCAATTTTCCCCCACCTTTAAATAAATCCTTTTGCTTAAATTCTATTAAGCTTTTCTTAATATTCTTTAAAATTTGTTGCTTTTTCATAGACATATAGAATCAGGCTTCCAAATATGGCAACAGAAGCTAACTCCCCACCACCTATTCCTAGTACTGTATATACGTATGGTATCTTAGTAAAATAGGATACCCAAATGGATACTATTAATCCATTTAATAGAACAGGTGGAATCATTGCGGTTAATTTGCTTTTCATTCTAGATGTTAGATAGGCTGCTACAAGTGTTACCAAGCTTCCACCTATTATATCTATTAGTCCAAAACCTGAATATGGTGCCAATAATAAATTGGCTAACAAGCAACCTACAAATAGTCCTGGAACTGCTGCTGATTCAACTAAGGGCAATAAGGTAAGTCCTTCTGCCAATCGAAGTTGAATAGGCCCAAATGTAAGGCTAGCCAATGGAAATGGCATTACTTGTAATAGTACAAGTACTATGTAAATAGCTGCTATTAAACTAGCTTTAGTTAAGTATCGTATGTTCATA
>CAZAGS010000142.1:0-4134 GCA_964484955.1 uncultured Tissierellaceae bacterium | reverse complement strand
ACCATGGAATTTGTATTTGATATGGAAAAAAATAAGGACAAAATAGAGAGTTTTCAAGTCTTTATTAAGGAACATGAACATAAACCTGGAGCACTTATGCAAGTATTGCAGGAAGCGCAAAATTCTTTTGGGTATTTGCCAATAGAGATGTTGGAATTAACTTCTAAGGGTTTAAGAATACCTATGGCAGAGATATACGGTGTGGCAACGTTTTACTCACAATTTTCTTTTATTCCAAAAGGTGAGAATAATATACATGTATGCTTAGGTACAGCATGTTATGTAAAAGGAGCTCAAGCTATACTAGAGAAGATTGAGGATACATTAGGAATCAAACAAGGTGGAACAACACCTGATATGAAATTTTCAATTAATCCTACTAGATGTATAGGGGATTGTTCTTTAGCACCTGTAATACTTATAAATGAAGATGTTTATCCAAAGGTTAAGACAGATGATATTAAAAAGATATTAGAAAAGTATTAATAGAAAAGGGGGATTTATATGATGAGTATAGAAAAGCTAAATGAGATAAAAGATAGAGCTAAACCAGAATTACTTAAGCGTCTAGAACTAGAAGACAATACTATTATTACTGACGATGAAATTAAGTTAAAGGGAAAATATTATGAAAAGCAAGTTAGAATTGCTCTTAAAAATTGTAAAATTATAGATCCATTAAATATAGAAGAATATATAGCGTTGGATGGTTATTTGTCTCTAGCTAATATATTAAGTAATATGACACAAGAAGAGGTTATAGATGTAGTTAAAGATTCTGGTCTTAGAGGTAGAGGTGGAGCAGGATTTCCAGCAGGTAGAAAGTGGGAAGAAGCCTATAAATATTTTGCTGACCAAAAGTACATAATTTGTAATGCAGATGAAGGTGACCCAGGTGCTTTTATGGATAGATCAATATTGGAGGGTGATCCTCATTCAGTATTAGAGGCAATGGCTATAGCAGGGTTTGCTGTAGGGGCAGACCAAGGTTTTATTTATGTTAGGGCAGAATATCCATTAGCAGTAGAAAGACTTAACCATGCTATTGCTCAAGCAAAAGAGTATGGTTTATTAGGTAATAATATATTGGGAACAGATTTTAATTTTGATATTGAATTAAGATTAGGAGCTGGTGCTTTTGTATGTGGTGAAGGTACTGCATTAATGGAATCAATAGAAGGCAAAAGAGGTATGCCAAGAACAAAAGTATATAGAACGGCTCATAGAGGATTGTGGCAAAAACCTACTATTATTAATAATGTGGAAACATTAGCAAATGTACCTGTAATATTTCAAAAAGGTTCAGACTGGTTTAAAAGTATAGGCACTGAGAAATCTCCAGGTACTAAGGTATTTGCATTGGTTGGGAAAATTGAAAATGCTGGTTTAGTAGAAGTTCCTATGGGAATGAGTTTGAGAGAAATAGTTTATGACATAGGTGGGGGAATTCCAGATGGAAAGGCTTTTAAAGCAGTTCAAACAGGAGGCCCGTCAGGTGGATGTATACCAGTAGAATTATTAGATACACCAGTAGATTTTGAATCCTTAGGAAAGATAGGTTCAATAATGGGCTCTGGTGGAATGGTTGTAATGGATGAAGATAACTGTATGGTTGATATAGCTAAATTCTTCTTAGATTTTACTGTAGATGAATCCTGCGGTAAATGTACTCCTTGTAGAGAAGGAACCAAGAGAATGTTAGAGATGTTAATACAAATAACTGAAGGCAAAGCAGAAGAAGGTATTATTGAAAAAATGGAATCCTTAGCTGAAACCATAAGTTCAACTTCCCTTTGTGGTTTAGGGCAAACTGCTTCTAATCCTGTATCCAGTACATTAACATACTTTAGAGATGAATATGAAGCCCATATAGATAATAAGAAATGTCCTGCAGGCTCATGTCAAGAATTACTTGAGTACTTTATAGAGGATAATTGTATAGGTTGTGGAATGTGTAAAAAAGTTTGTCCTACAAACTGTATTAGCGGAAAACTAAAAGAACTACATGTTATAGATCAAGCAAACTGTATTAAATGTGGAGCTTGTTTAGAGAGATGTCCTACTAAACCTAAAGCTGTTATAAAACACTAATTAAGGGGGGGTAATTATGAAGAAAGTAAATATTACTATAGATGGAAGAAAAATTCAAGTTCCAGCAGATTATACAGTAATAAATGCTGCTAAAGAGTTAAATATTGATATACCTGCCCTGTGCTATGATCCAAATTTAGAAATAGTATCTGCTTGCAGGCTATGTGTTGTAGAGATTGAAGGAAGCAATAAATTGCAAACATCTTGCTCTACTATAGTAAGAGAAGGAATGGTAGTTAAATCTGAAAGTGAAAAACTAAGAAAATATAGAAAAGATATATTACAATTGTTATTAGATAGTCATCCAAATGATTGTCTAACTTGTCAAAAGGCTGGAGAATGTTTACTTCAAAAGTATTCCTATGAATATGATGTAAAATTTGAAATACATGAAGGAGCTAGGAGACCAGAATTATCTGACACTTCAAGTCCCTATATTTTAAGAGATAATAGCAAGTGTATATTATGCGGAAAATGTGTTAGAACTTGTGGCCAAATAGATGAAAGACAAATATTATCTTTTTCAGAAAGAGGTTATGATACAAAAATAATCTTTGGAGCAGACCAAACAATAGAAGAATCCTATTGTGTTTCTTGCAATAGATGTGTAGTTGCATGTCCGGTTGGAGCCTTGGTGGATAAGAGATTGGTAGGAAAGATAAGGGCTTGGGAAGGTGAGTCAAGAGTAGTTAATTGTAAAGCTTGCCAATATGGATGTGAATTTGATGTACTTAGTAAAAATAATAAAAACATAGCCGTTCGTGCCAAAGAACCAACTAATGGCAGACCCTTGTGTCTAAAAGGTAGATTGACTACAGAACTTGTTAATGTAGATAATCCAGATACACCTTATAGAAAAGTTGGAGATAAGTTTGAAGCCACTACATGGACAGGAGCATTAGGTATAGAAGAAGCGCTAGAAAAAATAGCAAAATTGGAGAATAATGACTAGTTCATTAGAGAGGAGTAAGTTTATGGAAATTATCTTAGATGGTATGACATATAAGGTAGAAAAAGATAGCACTATTCTACAAGCATGTCAAAGTGCTGGAATAGACATACCAACACTATGCCATGATGATAGACTAAACCCATCAGGATCTTGTAGATTATGTTTAGTTGAAGTTGAAGGGGCTAAAAACTTAGTCACATCTTGTAGTACTATTGTGCGAGATAAAATGGTTGTACATACAAAAAATGCAAAAATAGATAGGGCAAGACGTGATAATCTAGATCTATTAATTTCTAATCATCCATTAGAATGTTTAAATTGTGATAAATCTGGCCAATGTAAACTTCAAGATTATTGTTATGAATATAAAGTTGAAGAAGGCAGTTATAAGGGGGATGTAAGAAGTCCTAGAATAGATGATAGTAACCACTTTTATGATTATGATGCTAGTAAGTGTATCCTTTGTGGCCTGTGTGTTAGAGTTTGCAGCGAATTACAAGGGACAGATGCCATTGGTTTTGAAAACAGAGGATTTGATGCAATTGTTACAACTCCTTTTAATGAAGGATTAGATAAGTCTACCTGTGTATCTTGTGGTAATTGTGTTTCAGTTTGTCCAACAGGCGCACTAAGGCCAAAGTCAAAGACTAAATTTAGGCATTGGGAAACTGAAGCTGTAAGAACTACCTGTTCTTATTGTGGAGTAGGTTGTCAAATGGACTTGTTAGTAAGTAAGGACAAAGTGGTTGGTGTCCAACCTGCCTTTGATACCTTTAACAATGGACTGTTGTGTGTTAAAGGAAAGTTTGGATATAACTTTATATCACATCCAGATAGATTAAAGACACCACTTATCAAAAGAAATGGTAAATTTGAAGAAGCTACTTGGGAAGAAGCATACAAACTAATAAGTGAAAAGATTATAGAAACTAAAAAGAATAGTGGTGCGCAAGCTTTTGCAGGACTTAGTTCAGCTAGATGTACTAATGAAGAAAACTATTTATTTCAAAAACTATTTAGAGGAGTTATTGGTACTAATAATGTAGACCATTGTGCACGACTCTGACATGCTTCCACAGTTGCAGGTCTTG
>CAZAGS010000141.1:2746-4179 GCA_964484955.1 uncultured Tissierellaceae bacterium | reverse complement strand
GAGATTGTTTGAATATATTTTTACAAAAGATAAAAGAAGTATTATTATCTGTATTACCCATAACACTTTTAGTTATTATTTTGAATTTTACACTAGTACCCATAGATAATGAAATGTTAATTAGATTTTTAATAGGCTCAGTATTTGTTGTTTTAGGGCTAGGAATATTCTTATTAGGAGCCCATCTAGGAATAGGTCCTATTGGGAACCTAATGGGACAAACTATTGCAAAGACCAACAAATCTTATATTGTAGGGATTTTGGGCTTTATATTAGGATTTCTTATAACCATAGCAGAACCGGATCTTCAGATACTAGCAGATCAAGTTAGCTTAGCTTCAGGTGGTATTATTGGAAGTACATTAATACTTGTAGTGGTTTCCATAGGAGTTGGTGTTATGGTAGCAATAGGCCTACTAAGAATACTTTATGGACGGCCTCTAAATAGGATATTTGTAATTACATATTCTATTATATTTATATTGGGAATAATTGTTTCAGAAGAATTCTTAGCTATCTCCGTAGATGCATCAGGAGCAACTACTGGCGCTATGACTACTCCATTTATATTGGCTTTGGGATATGGTGTTTCACAACTAAAAGGTGGTAAAACATCTGAGGAAGACAGTTTTGGAATGGTAGGACTTGCTTCAGCTGGGCCTATATTTGCAATAATGATAATGAGTATAGTCTCAGGAATTACCAATATCCAAGGAGAGACACAAGCCTTTGTTCCAAATGTTGGAATTATATCTCCATATCTAAGGGCTTTGCCCCAACTTCTAAAAGAATCCTTGTTTACATTGTTACCATTATTAGTTTTATTTTTAATATTTGATAAAACCAGATTCCATTTAAATAAGCAAAGTAGAAGTACAATTTTAAAAGGATTATTTTACACATATATTGGACTCTCTCTATTTCTAGTTGGCGTAAATGCAGGTTTTATGGAAGTAGGTAGAGAAATGGGTCAGGGAATAGCTAATTTGGATCATAAGTGGGTCCTTCCTCTTATAGGATTTTTACTTGGAATGGTTGTTGTATTGGCTGAACCCGCGGTTTATATCTTAACTGAGCAAGTAGAAGAAGTTACTGCAGGACATATAAAAAAGAAGATTATATTAGTCACCTTATCTTTAGCTATCGCTTTTGCAGTTTCAATGTCAATGCTAAGAATTATGCTACCAAGTTTAAAACTATGGCATTTCCTTCTACCAGGATTTGGACTAGCAGCATTTTTAAGCTATAAAGTTCCACCTATCTTTGTTGGAATAGCTTATGATTCAGGTGGGGTTGCATCGGGCCCTATGACTGCTACATTTATTCTAGCATTTGCTCAGGGAGCTGCCACTATTATTCCTACGGCAAATGTTTTAGTTGATGGATTTGGAGTAATAGCCATGGTAGCTATGATGCCATTGGTATCCATCCAA
>CAZAGS010000141.1:0-2646 GCA_964484955.1 uncultured Tissierellaceae bacterium | reverse complement strand
GCTTTTTCAGTGTCATTAAAAAGTTTATATAAAATAGATGAAAAGAAGATTTTAAATAACACTACAAAGAAAGGTGTGAAAAATGTGGATTATGAAGCTGTATTTGTTATAGTAGATAAAGGATTGTCTGAAGATGTGTTAAATGCAGCTGAAGCTGCAGGTTCAAGAGGTGGTACGGTTATTCATGCTAGAGGTTCTGGAACTCAAGAAAAAGAAAAGTTATTTAATATTGTAATAGAGCCAGAAAAAGATGTAGTACTTATCTTATCAAAAGAAGAACAAGTTGAAGATATAGTTTGCAGTATAGAAGAAATGCTAAAGCTTAGTCAACCAGGACGTGGAATAGTATTTACTCTTGATGTAACTAGGACCTTGGGACTTTACCAAGATTAAGGGACAAAGGGACAGGTGTTTTGTCCCTTCGGGACAAATAAGAAAAGTGATCCCTAAATAATAGGGGTCACTTATATTTTAATTGTTTATTTAACCCATCATAGCCCAGAATAACATTTGTGAATTTTTCCTTAGCATTATCTATATATTCTTCTACATCATCCATTGCCGTAGAAAAATGAGTAAGCAATAACTGGTCTACTTTTCCCCTAAATGCCAAATCCCCTGCCTCTTGAAAAGTCATATGAAAGTTTTTCATAGCTTTAGGTAAGTCTTCATTATCACCATAAGTACCTTCACATACAAATAAATCACTCTCTTTAATAAAATCTACTATAGCATCCATTGGCCTTGTATCAGTTACATAAGAAAGTTTTATGCCATTTCTCCATTGACCTAATACCATTTCAGGTATGAATGTTTTATCCTTTACTATTATAGTTTCTCCATTTTGAAGTTTACCCCATAGCTTTTGAGGTATTTTATTGTCTATGGCCTTTTCAGGAAGAAACTCTCTTTTCCTAGTTAAATAAAAACTATATCCTAAACAAGGAGATGAATGCTCTAAATCTAGAGTCCTAATTATTATCTCTTCATCATATAGGTCTCTTTGATTTTTAACTGTTAATAGTTGGGGGTCCAAATTCAGATAAAGTTCAGTTTGAGGATCTTCTATTATATTTATATCAAAAGGAAGATAAGATATTACATCTAAAAAACTCTTCATTACATCTCCTATTCCAATAGGCCCTATTATGGTTATAGGCTCTACTCTATCACTATTACCCATAGTAGAAAGAAGCCCAGGCAATCCAAATATATGGTCCCCATGACAATGAGTAATACAGATAATATCTAAGGATTTAAATCCAGTCTTAAACTTTCTCATAGCAACTTGAGTACCCTCTCCGCAATCTATAAGAATCTTTCTACCTTTGAAATTTATCATCAGCGAAGATAAGAACCTATTAGGCATAGGCATACCTCCACCAGATCCTAATAAAGTTAATTCAAGCAAATTAATTCTCCTTTATAACAACAAAATCCTTTTCATTATCTATTATTGGTAATTCTAATATATCTATGTTTTTTGGTCGGAGTGATAGGATTTGAACCTACGGCCCCAAGTCCCCCAGACTTGTACGCTACCAGACTGCGCCACACCCCGTTATTAATTATCTTATCATTTCTCCAACCCTAACTTCAGGATGAGTATATCTGTCTCTTTTAATAGTGCTCTTCTTGTATTGTATAGATTTCTGTGGACACCATTGCATACATGCCAAACATTGTTCACAATTGTTTAACCATTTAGGTTTATTGTCTTCCATAACTATATCATTGGCAGGGCATACTTTTTCACAAATGCTGCAACCATCACAATTTTCATCTGTCCAGAAGTTTTTGTCCTTATCCTTTGGCTTAAATATTCCATATCCTATATTTCCTACCAGCTTTAATCCTATATTAGGCTCCTTTTCACTATGGAATTTTTCATCTTTAATTAATGGTACAATTCTATCTAATATAATATCAGATTTAGCTATAACATCTTCTTGTTTTTCTACTGGAGAAGGCGAGTACAGTACTTGATAATTATCAGGCATTAATATTTTAAAGGTAGATAGCTTTCTATAACCCTTTTTTTCAAATATCTCCTGTAAATCTACAAAAGCCACCCCAACAAAGCCACCACAAGTAGCTACTGAATATATGTAAGAATCAGGATTAATCTTTAAAGCTTGAACAAACTCAACTAGCATTTTTGGCAATGAGAAAAAGTATACTGGAAATACGATTCCTACCTTTTTATAGTTATTTTCCAAAGCTAAATGCATATTGTCTGAACATATCTTAATTAACTTAGTATCCCCCAATCTTTCACTTATATTTTTAGCAATCTTATATGAATTGCCAGTTCCACTAAAATAATATATTACAGAACTCATTATTTGGCCTCCTTAAGGTAATATTGATATTCGGTAGGGGCGGATCTGTGTGTCCGCCCAAGTTTTACCTCTTGTTATATTAATTATATCAGATTCCCTAAAAATTTTCTTCATTATTTTACCAAGTATTAATTAGCCTATAATAGATAAAATAAGTTTAAATACCTTTAGGAGTGATTGTTTTGTATAAGAAAAATTTTGATCCTAATGCTAGAAAAGCATTAGACGATTTAAAACTTGAGATAGCTAATGAATTTGATGCACAATTAACAGAAGATGAAATAGTAGATGGTGCTATGACTCA
>CAZAGS010000140.1:0-4236 GCA_964484955.1 uncultured Tissierellaceae bacterium | reverse complement strand
TTTAAGTCTGTAGTTCCATATACTTCTTCAGCTGCTGCTTCAATACCTCTAAATACTCCAAATGAAGTTACAGGAGATGGGTTACCACTTTTACCTTCAAGACCAACACAATAGTCAGTTTCATCATTTATATAAGCCATATCTTGAGTTCCAACATTCATATCTTCAGCTGTAATATATCTGCCACCTAGACCTTCTACAAATCTACCAAAAGTTCTAAATAGCTCTTCACTTTTTATTTTAGTTGCGTCTCCCATTATAACTGCTTTTCCTCCACCTAGGTTTAAACCAGCAGCAGAGTTTTTATATGTCATACCTCTTGATAATCTAAGTACATCTGTAATTGCTTCTTCTTCAGTTTCATAATCCCAAATCCTAGTACCTCCAAGAGCTGGTCCTAATGTTGTATCATGTATACCTATAATAGCTTTTAAACCTGTAGCACGATCTTGACAAAATACCAATTGCTCATAATCGTATTTCTCTAAGTAATCAAATATCTTCATAATAAAATCCTCCTTATATTTATCTATGTATTTGTAATAATATAAAATTGTATCGGAAAACGTATTCCCAACTAAATTATAACATAGATTTAGAAAAATATCTTTAATTATTATAAATAATTCATAAATTTTTCTTTATGGGCAATCCATAAAACTTATTATATAATATAATTAAGGATGTGATAATTTTGAGATATGAAGGAAAAGTATTTAGACCACCTAGTGAAGCAAGAAGTTTAATAATACAAGCTACTATAGGTTGCTCTCACAACAAATGTACATTTTGCAGTATGTATAAAGAAGATCAATTTAGGATTAGAAAAACTGAGGAAATTATACAAGATATAGATGCTGCAAGAATGAGATTTAGAAACATAAATAGAGTATTTTTAGCTGATGGAGATGCACTAATGATTAAAACAAAAGAATTAGTTAAGATACTTGATTATATAAAGGCTCTATTTCCTGAATGTGAAAGAATAGGAATTTATGCATCACCTAAAAGTATTATGACTAAGTCTGTAGAAGATTTAAAAATACTTAAGACTGCTGGACTTTCAATAGCATACCTAGGTCTAGAATCTGGCAGTGATGAAATATTATTAGATATTAACAAAGGTGCAAGATCAAAAGAAATAATACATGAAGCTAATAAGTTAAAAGATGCAGGTATACTATTATCTGTTACACTGATTTCAGGTCTAGGTGGCAAAGAAAAATGGAAACATCATGCTGTAGAATCAGCAAAAGTTATTAATCAAATAAAAGCCGATTATTTGGGACTTTTAACCCTAATGGTTGAGCCTGGAACTAAATTATATGATGATGTAAGTAGTGGAGAATTTAAATTATTAAGTCCAGAAGAAGTAGCCTTAGAAACATTAGTATTACTAGAAAATTTAGATGCAGAAGGTTGTATCTTTAGAAGCAATCATGCCAGTAATTATATTTCACTTAAGGGTACTTTAAATACAGATAAAGATAGAATGATAAATCAATTAAAACAAGCTATAGATGGAGAAATCCATTTTAAAGATGAATTTCTAAGGGGATTGTAAATCACATCCCCTAACTTTCATCTGAATTATCTGGTAGAATATCTTTCTTAAGTCCACTTATCATTACCATAAGTGAAATTCTAAGTATTATAAATATAATTGCTAATAAAGTATTTAATCCTCCTAGGTTATATAAAAGAACAAAACTTAGAAAAGCAATACTAGAAATAAATATAATCATATACATTCTACTGCTAGCTATAACTCTATCTGAAACTTCTAAATTACCTATAGAATCGAAATATTTGCTTATACCTAGAAAGAAGTTGTAAAACATTAATAATTCAACAATCATTAATACTATAGGCCATATTTGAAGTATAAGTGAATATTGGTAAGTTCCTTGCGTGAAAAAATCAATTAAACCTCCAAAAAGTGCAATTACTATTAATATTCTAGAAAAATCCAATGCCTTCTTAAATTCCTCGGTCTTCTGCTCTTTGTGAATTGTATTAATACCACTAGATAAAATCATAAATCCAACAAAAGCTGGTAAAATCTTAATTGGTCCCAAGTTTATATTAAAAGTAGCAAGAAATATTCCCCAAAAGATTTTATTTAATCCTTCATACATTAGATCTCACCCCTTGCTCTCAAGTATTTTAAAATACCCATAAAACTAAAGTCATGATGATTATTCATTATTTCTCTTGCTCTGCTACTTAGTATATTTCCATTTTCATCTTGGAAAGTTAACCTTGGACTAATACTATAAGATATATATTGAGACATAATATCATTTTTATAATTTCTATGGTAATTCATATTAATACTGCTTCCCTTTTTATATTCCTTATTCTCTATTTGTTTATAATCTTTATCACCAATTTTTAATTCTATAGTATTACTTAAAGTATCTAATAATGTAGACTCCACATTTAGAAGTGTTATATTTTTTAAAACTTCGTATCTAATATAGCCGGTACCATCCGAAGAACTGCCACTACTGGTCCCTCCAAAATACTCCCTTGAATTATCATATTCATAGAATCTAATTCTACCTATATCTACATCCAAATTAGTACCATTATCAAAAAATATCTTAGCATTATTAAGCTCTAAATCTTTAGGTAGACTATCTATTTTATTTAAGTCAATCTTAGCATAAATGGTTTTTATCTTATACCTACCATAAACCCGATCACTACTTCCATCATAGTAGTTAGAGAATGCAATACCAAAACCACTGTTATTAGTAATAATATCCATCCCTAATGGGGCTTCATCAAATGCAATATCTGTAATATATCTATCATCATTTATATTAGTAATATAATGTAAAATTAATTCACACTCAGAATAGTTTCCGTCATCAATAAAATAAGCATTATCTAGGTATACTTTTAAAAATACTGGATTATTTAACTTTGTAATCATTGCAAATGCTAAGCTAAATATTAAGGATAAGGAAATAACCACTAATCCAATTTTAAGTATTTTTTTATTTTTATCCATACTAGACACCTCCTCCAATATATTATACTATAGGAGAGGAGTCTTTCACAATGCAATATAGTTATCTAATAATCTAGAGGTGAGAATTTGAAACAATTAGTGGAATTATTTTTAGTGTTTTTTAAGATGGGAAGTTTTACATTTGGTGGCGGCTATGCCATGCTACCAATTATTCAAGAGGAAATTGTTAATAAGAGGGCTTGGGCTACGGATGAAGAAATTCTAGACTATTACGCAATAGGTCAATCTACTCCTGGCATCATTGCAGTAAATACAGCCACATTTATTGGCTATAATCAACAAGGAATTATAGGTGGAATAGTTGCTACATTAGGAGTTGTAAGTCCTTCCATTATACTGATTACAGTTATTGCAGCTTTCTTTAAAAACTTTCAAGATTATGTAATAGTACAGCATGCTTTTGCTGGAATTAGAGTTGTTGTAGCTGCACTAATATTTAATGCTGTTTTCAAGATGTATAAGGATTCGGTTAAAGATTGGGTAGGAATTATATTATTTATAACATCCTTCTTACTACTAGTATTCTTAGATATTACACCTATTATAGTTATAGTTATTTCTGCAATAATAGGAATAATTAGATTTAAAAGTATAAAATTGTAAGGAGCTATAAGATATGAGTTTAATAAAATTATTTTTCACATTTTTTAAAATAGGACTATTCTCAATAGGTGGAGGTCTAGCAACACTACCATTTTTGCAAGATCTAGCAGATAAATATGATTGGATTACTCAATCAGAATTAATAGATATGATTGCTATATCCGAGTCCACACCAGGTCCAATAGGAATCAATACTGCTACCTTTGTAGGTTATAAAGCAGCTGGAGTATTCGGCGGAATTATAACCACATTAGGAATTATAACTCCATCCATTATTATTATAATTTTAATTGCACATTATTTTAAGAAGTTTCATGAAAAGCCACTTGTTCAAGGCGCTTTCTTTGGAATTAGACCTGCTGTCACAGGATTGATTGCTAGTGTTTTCTTTGAAGTTTTTAGAATATCTGTTTTAAATTTAGATAAGTTTAATTTAACTAAGAATATATTAGATGTGATTAATATAAAGGAAACGGTACTATTTGTGGCGGTTATGTATTTGATCTATAAGTACAAGAAGCATCCCATTATGTATATTGGTTTAGCTGCTGTCATTGGGGTGGTATTTAAGTTTTAAACCAAAAAGGTGTTCC
>CAZAGS010000139.1:0-4297 GCA_964484955.1 uncultured Tissierellaceae bacterium | reverse complement strand
TTCAGATTATTAATATTTGCATTAATTTCAGAAATCCCATATGACTTAGCAATTAGTGGTAGAATTATAGCGTTAGGTTCTCAAAATATAATTTGGTCATTATTAATAGGATTGATTATGTTATATTTTATAAAAAGGGCTAAAAAATATAATAAGAAAAAAAGAGTAGTATTAATAACAGGCTATATAATATTAGCTGAAGCTATCACATTTTTAATACAAGCAAATGCAATTGGAGGTCTTTTGCTTATTTCAATTTTATATATTTTCAGGAAACAGCCTAAGAAATTATTACTTTGGGGAACTATTTCTTTAAGTATTATGGCATTAGGGTTTATGTGGATTCAGATATTTGGAGTCATATCTTTTATTCTATTTAAATATTATAATGGTACTGTTGGAAAGGGAAATAAGTATTTATTTTATATATTTTATCCTGTACATCTGCTGATATTAAGTGTTATATCTATAATTATGTTTACCTATTAATTACTTTTACTATAATATTTTATAAATAATTTTACATTTTATTAATGGTACACCGTTTATATTATGGACAACTAAATATTATATATTATGACAAACCTAGCATTATTTTAGATAGCTTTATAAGGTCTGGTTTTAGCCATTGTCAGTTTGTCATAATAAGAATTGAGTAAAACTCAGTTATTAAAAACCGACAACAAGCCTCTTGATTTTAAGATATAATAAGAATTAAATTAATGAAGATAAGGAAATCAAAACATTGTGAGAAAATGATTATATGAATTAAAAATAATGTTAGGGAGGTATAAAATGAATTATATAAAAAAATTAAAACCAGGAGATTCAATTGGTATTTTTTCACCATCATCACCTGTAACTTATGGATGTCCTAAAAGATTTGAAAGGGCGAAGGAATTTTTGCAAAGTAAAGGTTTCAAAATTATAGAAGGATCACTTACAGGTAAAAGTGATTTTTATAGATCGGGTAGCATAAAAGAAAGAGCTGAAGAACTAAATGAATTGATTAGAAATCCAGAGGTAAAATGTATTATGTCTACAATTGGAGGTATGAATTCAAATTCTATCGTTCCTTACATTGATTATGAGGCTTTTAACAAGAATCCTAAAATAATAATAGGTTATTCTGATGTAACAGCAATTTTACTTTCAATATATGCTAAAACTGACATAAGTACTTATTATGGACCTGCATTAGTTGCTTCTTTTGGAGAACTTGAACCTTTTGTAAGTAAGACATATGACTATTTTGAAGAAATAGCTATAGAGAGAACAAACTTCCCATACTCTTTAGAAAAACCAAAGTATTGGACAGATGAATATATTGATTGGGAGACTCAAGATAGAAGCAAAGAAAAGCGAGAAAATCAATTGGTAACTGTCTATGGAGGTATCGCTAGAGGAAGATTAATCGGAGGGAACTTAAATACTATGCAAGGTATATGGGGCAGTGAGTATATGCCTGAAATAAAAGAGGGAGATATACTTTTTATTGAAGATTCTTTATTAGATTGTGCTACTGTCGAAAGAAGCTTCTCTTTACTAAAAGTTAGCGGAGTATTAGATCTGATATCAGGAATAATACTTGGAAAACATGAAATATTCGATGATTCAAATACGGGTAGAAAACCGCAAGATATTCTTGTTGAAGTGTTAGGCGAAAGAGAGATACCTTTTCTTGCTGATTTTGACTGTAGTCATACGCATCCCATGATGACATTACCGATAGGGTGTGAAATTGAATTAGATTCTACTAAACAAACGGTAACAATTTTAAAAGACTGGATAAAATAATAAAGTGATAGTTAAAAATAATTAAATTATGAGTTTGACACAATCTCAATTATGACAAACTCAAAAAAACAACTTAAACTATTGATACTACAAGGATAGAGTGTATTTACATTCTGTCCTTTTTTATTTTTTGCTTTTGGGTTTGTCATAGTGCATTACATAGCATCTTTGTGTAAAACTATACATGAGGTGGTTAAATGAATGCAGTTGATCCAATAAGGGATAAAAAGAAAATCCAGGATATGAAAATTTATTTAAAAGGTATAAGTTTAAGAGATCATGCTTTATTTGTGGGGGAAATTAATGTGGCCTTAAGGATTTCTGACTTGTTAAAATTAACTTGGGCTGATGTTTTAAATGAAAATAAGAAAAGTTTTAAATCCATAAAGATTGTAGAATAAAAAACAAAGAAAAAAAGGGATATCAAACTAAATAAGGTTTTACAAAAGGCTTTAAGAGAGCTTTTAGATAGCTTGAGTTACTTTGATATGGATGATTATGTATTTAAATCTAGGGAAGGGGAGAATAGATCGCTAACTAGACAACAATCATTAAACATATTAAAAGATTCAGCAGCTGATGTTGGAATTAAAGAGAATATAGGAACTCATACCCTAAGAAAAACTTGGGGTTATCATGCATGGAAAAAAGGTTTTAATCCAGCTTTAATCATGGAAACCTTAAATCATAGTAGCTTAAACTTGACTAAAAGATATTTAGGAATCAGGCAAGATGAAATTAATGATCTTTATGGGAGTTTGAATTTATAATCATATTAATAAATAATAATTATATAAATTACATTATGTAATGGATAAATTACTTAATGTAACATATACTTGACATTTGGTATGTAATAGATTACAATATATTTAATGGAGGTGACAAATTTGAGAAATATTAAGTTGAAAATGGCTAGAGTCGAATTAGATTTATCTCAAGAAGATTTGGCTAATGCAGTAGGGGCCACTCGGCAAACTATTGGACTTATAGAGGCAGGAAAGTATAATCCATCTTTAAATCTGTGTTTACAAATATGTTGGGCTACAGGTAAGACTTTAGATGAGTTATTTTGGAAGGGGGAAGATGAAGATGACTGGTAATAATAATTTAGATGAAAGACAAAAGAAGATATTGGGAGAAGCTATGGAAATTGCTGCTATAATAGCTTTTATATACGTAATAGGGATTATTATATATACATTCGATAAGACTAGAAGTATTAAAACAGTTTATACAGAAATGATTTTAGTAGTAACCATGTTTACTTTTACAATTATTTATTATATAGCTACAGCCGAATATGATAGTTCAATTGAAAAAGGTAAAGAAGTAAAAAGAAAAGTTAAAATAGATGAACGTGAAAAGTCTAGAAGAACTAATTCAATTGGTATGGCTGGAATTAGTGCTATGATATATTCAACTGGTGTAATATTATTTAGATTTGTTGAAACTAAAACATTTAAATCAAGTTACTTATTTATAGGATTAATTGTTGTAATGACTATAACTATAACCCTTTATCATATAAATAATAAAGAATATGATGTTCCGAAAACCTTCACTGGTAAAAAATTACCGTTAGGTGATTCAAGAGAAAGTAAAAAAGCTAGAATGATTTATTATATAAAAGATGCATTAAGACTAGCAACTGTTTTCATAATAATTGATATAATGAATCCAGATAGGCTTACTTTTTCAATACCATCAATTGACTGGAAGTATATGCCTCATATTGCAGACTACTTGGCAAGATTTATTATATTTACAATTATGAACTATGCATGGGGAGAATTTAACATTAGAAAACAAAGAAAGTTTGATGAGTCTTTAGAAGATGATAATGTTGAGGATCTATAAGGTATACTAAGTGTATGGAGGTGTTTTATATGAAAGTACTAATTACAGGATTTACGCCATTTGGAGGGGAAGATATTAATCCTGCTTATGAAGCAGTTAAAAATTTAGATGATATTATTAATGGTGCTCACATTATTAAAGAGGAAATATCCACTGTGTTTCATAAATCTATAGATGAATTGGATAATTTAATAGAAACTGAAAATCCTAATATTGTAATTTGTGTTGGACAGGCTGGTGGTAGGTTTCATATCTCTATAGAAAGAGTAGCAATCAATGTAGATGATGCGAGAATAGCAGATAATGAAGGCAACCAACTAATAGATGAAAAGATATATGATGACGGAGAAAATGCTTATTTTTCATCATTACCTATTAAAGCTATGGTTAGAAGAATTAGAGAGGGAGGTATCCCTGCTAGTATTTCAAATACAGCAGGAACCTTTGTATGCAATCATCTTATGTATGGCTTATTATATTTAATCCATAATAAATATCCTAATATAAGAGGGGGATTTATTCACGTTCCATATTCAACAGTTCAGGTTATATCAAAAGGCAATGTGCCTAGTATGAGTATTGAAGATATAACTAAGGGTCTAAATTTTGCTATTGAGGCTGCTTTGCAATATGATGAAGA
>CAZAGS010000138.1:0-4319 GCA_964484955.1 uncultured Tissierellaceae bacterium | reverse complement strand
AAAAAATAAAGGTTAGATGCATTTGCAACTAACCTAAGTTTTTGTGGAAAAATTAGTCCATATTGTATTTTTTCTTGAATTTTTCTACACGTCCACCACGTTCTGCAAATTTTTGTTTGCCTGTAAAGAATGGGTGACATTCTGAACAAATCTCTACTTTTAATTCCTCTTTTGTTGAACCAGTAGTAAATGTATTTCCGCAAGCACATGTTACTGTTGCTTCTTTATAATCTGGATGAATATCTGCTTTCATTAATTTCACCTCTCTCCAATCCTTTGTATCTTAATAATAATTTTCATATTATAACCATTAAAGTATAGCATAAAGCTTTTTATATTTCAACTAATTCCAAATTTTATTTCTCATATAGTCAATAAATTCATCATTAGTTTTGGTTCTCACTAAGTTCCGTATAAAATTCTCAGTTACATCTTGAGTTGATGAATTACCCATTGCCTTTCTCATAGCCCAAACTGTCTCTAATTCTTTTTGGCTCAGAAGCAATTCTTCTTTTCTGGTACCTGATCTGTTTATATCTATGGCAGGGAAAATTCTCTTTTCAGATAATTTTCTATCTAAATGAATTTCCATATTACCAGTACCTTTAAATTCCTCAAATATTACATCATCCATTCTACTACCAGTATCAATTAATGCAGTAGCTAATATGGTCAATGATCCAGCTTCTTCTAACTTTCTTGCAGCTCCAAAAAACCTTTTAGGCCAATGAAGTGCTCCTGGGTCTAGTCCACCTGAAAGTGTTTTACCTGTTGCAGGAATAATTAAATTATAGGCTCTAGCTAGTCTTGTTATACTATCTAGTAATATTACCACATCTTTGCCATGTTCCACAAGTCTTTTTGCTCTTTCTAAAACAATTTCTGCTACCTTTGTGTGATTTCTAGGTAATTCATCAAATGTAGAATATACTACATCTCCCTTTATAGACCTTTTCATATCTGTAACTTCCTCAGGTCTCTCATCTATTAAAAGTACTATTATTTCTACTTCTGGGTGGTTTTTTGATATGGCATTAGCAACCATTTTTAATAAACTGGTCTTACCAGCTTTAGGCGGGGATACAATCATACCTCTTTGACCTTTACCAATAGGTGCTACAAGGTCAATCATTCTTGTAGCAAAGTCAGAAGAATTGGTCTCTAATTTCAATCTTTCTATTGGATATATAGGAGTCATGCTATCAAAGTCAGGTCTATTTACAGCAGTTTGTGGTTCCAGACCATTTATAGCTTTTACATATAATAGGGCTTTAAATTTTTCACCAGCTTTTGCAGGTCTAGTAACTCCTAAAATTTTATCTCCAGTTTTCATTCTAAATCTTCTTATTTGTGAAGGCGATATATATATATCCTCATCACTGGATGAGTAATTATCACGTCTTAAAAATCCATAACCATCTTGATGAATTTCTAATATACCTTCAGCCATATTTAAATCATCCATCTTTTCAATTTCAGCTGTAGCCTTATCTGATAAGTCATCCATTTGAATTTGTGAAATATCTATAGTGGAGTTATCCTCTAGTTCAGCTTCTACTTCTTCATCTTCATCTCCATCAGGATTCATAATTATATGGATTAATTCATCCTTTTTCAATTTATATGGGCTTGGTATTCCCATGACCTTAGCAATTTCCCTCAAGTCACCAACCTTCTTGCCCATAAGTTCCTCTTGATTCAAACAATAACACCTCCTGGAAGATAGTGAATAACTAATAGTGAATAGTGAATAGTTGAAAACCTATAAAACCTGGAACGGTGAGACACCGTTCCCTACTGTAATAAACTTACTTTTCACTTTTCACTATCTTTTCGTTATTCACTATTCACTTTTCACTATTCACTATGTTTTTACTTCGCGTATTCTGGTTTTTTGTCTAACTGGTGTGTGGATTCCATAAATCTTATGGTTCCCGTTTCTGATCTTAGTATTAAGGTATGAGTTGTTGCTCTATTGTTGTCTAGGTATTTTACTCCCTGTAGTAGTTCTCCGTAGGATACTCCTGTAGCAGAAAATATTATTTCATCACCCTTTACCAAATCATCATTGTAGTAAACTTTGTTTATATCTAAATTCATCTTTTCACATCTAGCATATTGTTCTTGTGTTTCTGGCTTTAATATACACTGGATTTCTCCGCCCAAACATTTTAATGCTGCAGCTGCTAGGACTCCTTCTGGTGCTCCACCAATACCCATTAGCATGTCTACTGCTGAATATTCAAAGCAAGTTGAAATGGCTCCTAACACATCACCTTCTAGAATTATCTTTATTCTGGCTCCTGCTTTTCTAATATCAGCTATTAACTTCTCATGTCTAGGCCTATCTAAAACTGTTACAGTTATGTCTCCCACTTCTTTGTTGAGAGCTTTGGCTACTGCTTTAATATTGTCCTCAGTTGAGGCTTTAATATCTATTACACCTTTAGCTTTAGGCCCTACAGCTATTTTACTCATATACATATCTGGTGCATTTAAGAGGCAGCCTCTTGGGGTAACAGCTAATACTGAAATTGCATTTGGAAGTCCATTGGCAACAGATGATGTCCCATCTAGTGGATCAACAGCTATATCAACCTTTAAGTCCTCTGCAGTTGCTGTACCAATTTGCTCTCCTATATATAACATTGGTGCTTCATCCATTTCCCCTTCACCAATGACTACAATTCCATCAATATTTACAGTGTCAAACATACGTCTCATGGCATCTACTGCTGCTTGATCAGCTGCATTTTTGTCCCCTTGTCCTAATAGTTTAGCACTGGCAAGAGCTGCTGCTTCTGTTACTCTTCCTAAGTTTACAGGTAAATTTCTATCCATAATAACCTCTCCTAATTAGTTATTCCTTCCCAATCCTTTAGGAATTGTTCAATTCCAATATCTGTTAAAGGATGATTTAGCATTTGCTTAAACACTTTATATGGAATAGTAGCGATATCTGCTCCTGCTTTGGCAGAATCCGATACATGAATAGGATGTCTTATACTGGCAGCTATTATCTCACAATCAATATTGTGCATTTGGAATATTTCTACAATATCTTTTATAACATATAAACCTTCATTTCCAATATCATCAAGCCTTCCAACAAATGGACTTACATAAGTGGCTCCAGCTCTAGCTGCTAAAAGAGCTTGACTAGGAGAGAAAACTAAAGTTACATTTGTTTTGATGCCCTCTTGCTTAAATATCTTGACAGCTTTTAATCCTTCTTGTGTCATAGGAACTTTAATAATTATATTTGGATGAATCTTGGCTAACTTACGACCTTCTTCAACCATTCCTTCACTTTCCAAGGATATTACTTCAGCACTTATAGGGCCATTTACAATGCCGGCTATTTGCTCAACTACTTCTTCGAATACCCTACCTTCTTTGGCTATTAAACTAGGATTTGTAGTTACACCACAAATAACACCCCATGAGTTTATGTCTTCGATTTCTTCAATATTTGCAGAATCAATAAATAGTTTCACCACTCTACCCCCTTATTTATCTCCAAGCCTTACCATCTGATCCAAAAATCATCATTTTTTCTTTAACTATTTCTTTCATTGCTCCAGTTGCTGGTCCTAATATCTTTCTTGGGTCTATATTATCCTGGTCTTTTGCTAAAAATGCTCTAACTTCTTTTGCGAATACTGCTCTAATATCAGTATCTATATTTATTTTACAAATACCCAAGCTAATTGCTCTTTTAAGACTTTCAGCAGGTACACCTGATGAACCATGAAGAACTAATGGTATTTTTACTAAGTCTCTTATTGCTTGTATTCTATCATAATCTAATTTAGGTTCCCCTTTATACACTCCATGAGCTGTACCTACAGCAATTGCTAAGTAGTCCACACCAGTTTCTTCTACAAATCTCTTAGCTTCTTGTGGATCTGTGAAAGTAGCATCTTTTTCATCTACTGTAATATGGTCTTCTGTACCACCAATTTTACCTAGTTCTGCCTCTACTGTAACTCCAACTGCATGAGCTACATCTACAACTCTTTTAGTAAAAGCAATGTTTTCTTCTAATGGGAATCTTGAGCCATCTATCATTACTGATGTAAAGCCATTTCTAATACATAACATTACTTGATCAAAATCAGTACCATGGTCTAAATGTAGGGTTACTGGAACCTTAGCATTTCTTCCAGCAAGTTTGCCAAGAGCTGCTATGTATTCAATTCCTGCATATTTTAAGCCACCTTGACTTGCTTGTAATATAACTGGTGAATTCAACTCCTCAGCCGCTTGAATAATAGCTTGAACCCCTTCCATATTGTTTATATTAAAAGCTCCCACTG
>CAZAGS010000137.1:0-4336 GCA_964484955.1 uncultured Tissierellaceae bacterium | reverse complement strand
ACTAAAAATGGGCATAAAAATACCGTAAACAAGTAACCCTTAAATTCGGCCACTATTTACGGAAATAAATCAGGACTTTCTATCCTGTTATTTACCCTTATAGGCATAATTATTATGAAAAGGTTAAAATTAAATGCTAAAATGCAACACAAATAAAGGGTATGCCCCTATAGTTACATCTAAGCCCAATATTTAGTTTAATTAGTGTCCACCTTTATATTCATCTTCATAATAACCAACTCCTTTAGTTTAAATTTATAACTCAATGTATTATACAATTTCAGTATATTCCTTTATGAATATTTTGTCAATTATAATAACTTGCATATTACACAAACCTAGTAATTAATTATATAATATAAATTGAATGAACCTTTCATGATCTTTTTGCGTCTATAAGAGTGAAACCAGTTATATAGGATATATCTTAGTAATTAGCCTTTAATATATTAATAATCAATTTTAATATATTAAAGGCTTGCACTGCTTTGAATGATACAAAGATAAAAGTTATAATCGGAGTAGAATCAACCCCCTACCTAATACCATTCTTTAATCTCTGGCATTTTTGCTATAAATTCCTCATTTGCTTTCAACATTTTTTCATAATAAATATCATATGATGGTGATAGTCTTCTCATAGCCGGAATAAATTGATCATAGTATCCACTTGTTTCTCCAAAGGTTTTAAATACACTTTGTATTTGCCCTGCTACAGATTCCTCATATCCATCTGATGATTTAAATTTAGAATATTCATCTAACATCTCTTTATTGTTATTATAAAAACCTTCAATATCTGCAAGAGCAGCCTGTTTTGATTTTTCCAGCTCTACAAGTTTATCTTCTGTCCAAAACTCAGCTGCCTCTTCAATCTCTTTTGCAATCTCGTCTGGAATTTGCGGAAAATCCATTTCATCTAAGAAATCAACAATAAATCTATATGATTCCTCTTGCTGATATGTTTCAATAGTTTCATTTAGATACTGTCCAAAATGAAGCATAATATAGCGGCCATAGAATCCTGGAAAGGCTTGTAACAACTTTTCTTTAATGTTTATTTGTTTCTCTAAGCTAACTAACTCTTTGTTAATTTGCTGCAAATCTTCTCCATCTAAAAGTAAATTAAGGAGCCTCAATCTTTCTATATTCATCTCCTGCTCTATACTCTTTTCTCCAATAATCTTAGATAACAATTGATTTGATTGATTGCTATAGAGAATTTCCTTTATATCATTAACAGATAGCCCTAACTTCCTAAAAGTAGCTATTTCTTGCACTTGCTTCACATCTTCATAAGAAAATTTACGATACCCATTTTCCAATACCTTAGGATTAACAAGACCTTTTGATTGATAATACTCTATTGCCTTTTTAGTCAGACCAGTTTTCTTACACAACTCATTTATTTGCACACTACACACCCCCTGCATCAATCATAAGCTATACCCCAAGGTACTAGTCAACTACTAAATAAATATTCCAAGGATTTATTAGATAAAATAGACTGAGCTAATAATGTTTACCCTATTTCCCAAGTTTTTCTGCAACCTTAATCATACGAACATTACCAGACCAAGGCGCATCCCATAATCGCCATTCCGTATCAATTGTATTCCACCGAATATTATTATCAATATCTGTTTCACAAAGATTTCTCAATATTATATGATCATCTTTTGCAATAATCTTACCCATAATTCTAATTAATCCTCCTTATTCTGCAGTAACTATATATACCAACTCATCAATCCTAGTTACTTGCACCTCTTAATTATATCTTTTAAATTCATTCCTCAACAAATCTATATTTGAATAGTATTCATCTTCTATTTCTTCAATTTGATCCTTAGTAAAAATTTTCATCATAGTCTCTTTTACGATATCACTTTCAAACATCAAATCTCCAATTACTATTCTACCATTATCTTTTAAAACTCTAAGCATTTCCTTTATTGATATTATTTTTTCTTCTTCATTTAAATGATGAAATGCATAGGTAGAAACTATTATATCAAATACATTGTTTTCATAAGGAATATTTAGAAAATCTCCTAATCTTAATTTGAGCTTTGGATATTTCTCTTTAGCTACATTAAGCATTTCTCTTGATTGGTCAATACCTATAATATCATATTTTTTTCCAAAAACCTCCCTGCTAAGTTTCCAGTACCTACACCTATCTCTAGTACTCTAATATTACCATCTTATATTTTTCTAAAATTAATTCTACAATCCTAAAATAGGATAAATGATAGTTATATAGGGTACAATACATATGTTAATATATTTTGTTTTCCAATTATCTATTAGCAAAAAATGACATCAGGAGGCGATTTGCTTGAAGAAAAAGATAGGTTTATTACCTAAATTGATTATAGCTATAATTATAGGTATTATAATTGGAGCCTTTACTCCAGAATGGTTTGTAAGGATATTTGCTACATTTAATGGTATCTTTGGTAACTTTTTGGGATTTGCTATTCCCCTTATTATTGTGGGTTTTGTTGCACCAGGTATAGGCGATTTAGGAGATGGAGCAGGAAAGTTACTTGCTATTACTGCAGCTATTGCTTATGCGTCAACTATTATAGCAGGTTCTTTGGCATATTTCACATCAAGTATAGTTTTACCAACGTTCTTAAAGGTAGGTAGTTTAAGTTTCAATGCTGCCAATCCTGAGGAGGCATTACTTGAATCATTCTTTACTATTGATATGCCACCAATCTTTGGGGTTATGACTGCCCTATTAATTGCGTTTACATTAGGACTTGGTATTGCAGCTATTAAAGGTGATACATTAAAAAAGGTAATGCATGAATTCCAAGAGATTATTGAAAAACTTATAAATGGTATTATAATACCCTTACTACCATTTCATATATTGGGGATCTTTGCTAATATGACTTATGCTGGCCAAGTAGTAACTATACTATCAGTGTTCTCTAAAGTATTTGTTATGGTAATTATACTTCATATTGTTACACTAATAGTTCAGTTTATTATTGGGGGTACAGTTTCAGGAGCTAATCCTTTTAAGGCACTTAAAAATATGATCCCCGCCTATTTTACAGCAATAGGGACCCAGTCATCTGCAGCTACAATACCAGTTACACTAGCTCAAACTAAGAAAAATGGTGTTAAGGATGATATAGCAGATTTTGTAATTCCTCTATCTGCTACCATACATCTTTCTGGTAGTACAATAACCTTAGTTGCTTGTTCTATGGCCATAATGATGTTAAATGGTATGTCCATAACTATTGGCACTATGTTACCTTTCATCTTAATGTTAGGAGTTACTATGGTTGCAGCACCAGGAGTTCCAGGTGGAGCAGTTATAGCAGCTTTAGGACTATTAGAAACAATGCTACACTTCTCACAACCAATGCTTTCTCTTATGATAGCTTTATATGTTGCGCAAGATAGTTTTGGTACTGCAACAAATGTTACAGGAGATGGAGCTATAGCTCTTATGGTTAATAAAATTTCAGGAAATAGACTTATAAAAGAATAATCCAGTAGCAGGTAATCAAATTTAAGTTGTTTATTTTCTAATTTTAGATATAATTATCTAGAGGTGATTTTGTGCAAGATATTATAAAAAGAATAAATGAATTAGCAAATAAAGCTAAGATTGGAGAACTAAATGATGCTGAAAAGGCAGAACAAGCTAGCCTTAGAGTTCAATATCTAGAGAAGTTTCGGGCTGGATTTAAAAGTCAATTAATGAATGTTAAAGTAGTAGATATAGACGGTAACGACGTTACTCCTGAAAAATTAAAAAAAGAACAAGAAAAAAATAATAAATAATTAAAGGCTGCCTCAAATTTTGAGACAGTCTTTGTTCCTTATTTTCTTAATAAATATTATTTAGCTAGATCAAACCATCCTCTTGTATTGTTTGCTATCTTTACAAGCATAAGCATTACTGGAACTTCTACAAGTACACCTACTACCGTTGCTAATGCTGCTCCAGATTGCATCCCAAATAATGAAATAGCTACGGCTACTGCAAGTTCAAAGAAGTTTGAAGCTCCAATCATACCCGCTGGTGCTGCAACATTATGAGGTAATTTCCATACTTTTGCCCATATATATGCTATAAAAAATATCAAGAATGTTTGAATTATTAATGGTACTGCTATTAGTACTATATTCAAAGGGTTATCTACGATTGTTTGACCTTGGAATGAAAATATGATTACTAATGTTAGTAATAGCCCTGTTATTGTCACATTTCCAAACTTAGGAATAAAGGTTTTTTCAAAGTATTCTAATCCCTTATTTTTAGT
Source organism: uncultured Tissierellaceae bacterium (assembly GCA_964484955.1). GTDB lineage: Bacteria > Bacillota > Clostridia > Tissierellales > Tissierellaceae > CAYZDC01. The sequence goes on along the minus strand of CAZAGS010000137.1, from coordinate 41 downwards.
AATTACTGTTCTTGATATAATACCAGCACCTAGTGGAATAA
>CAZAGS010000136.1:2863-4361 GCA_964484955.1 uncultured Tissierellaceae bacterium | reverse complement strand
GCTGAAGCTAATATCTGTTTCTTTCTATCTTCACTTGTCATTCTTTTTCTTTCCAGTTTATACACCCCCTTATGTAAGCGCTTACTAACATAGTATATTGTATTTATTTACTCTTGTCAATAGCCAGTGTAATAATATTTATAAATGGCTATATGACTTGCATACACATTATTTTTACCGCCATATTGCTATTAATAAGACTTGTGTTATAATGAATTTATCATCTTATTGAAAGGAAGTATATTATGAGAATAGGTCTTGATGTAGGTTCAACTACATTGAAATGTATTGTATTAGATGGTAATGAAAATATAATCTTTAAATCATATGAACGTCATTATTCACAAATAAAAGAGAAAACTGTTGCCATGTTAAAAAAGGTTCAGCAGGAATTAAACTGCGATGAATACGTAGAAATCTCCATATCTGGCTCTGCCGGAATGGGTTTGGCTAATTCTTGTGGCATCCCTTTTGTGCAAGAAGTTTATGCAACTAGAATAGCTACTGGGAAATTAATCTCTAATGCTGATGTAGTAATAGAATTAGGTGGAGAAGATGCTAAAATATTGTTTTTAACAAATGGATTAGAAGTTCGTATGAATGGTTCATGCGCTGGGGGTACTGGAGCATTTATAGATCAAATGGCTTCATTACTCAATATTACCCCTACTGAAATGAATGAATTAGCAATGGACTATGATAAAATATATACAATTGCATCTAGATGCGGCGTCTTTGCCAAGTCAGATGTTCAACCACTTCTAAATCAAGGAGCTAAAAAAAATGATCTAGCAGCTAGTATCTTTTATGCAGTTGTAAATCAAACTATATCAGGTCTTGCACAAGGTAGACCAGTGGATGGGAAAGTTGTCTATTTAGGTGGCCCTCTTACATTTTTATCTGAACTTCGTAATAGTTTTGATAAGACTTTAAATACAAAGGGTATATGTCCAGATAATTCATTGTATTTTGTGGCACTAGGTGCAGCTTTTATGAATCAAAGCCAAAAGCTAAATTTGGACTTTGTTATATCTTTAATAGAAAACTATGCAACAGGTGGAGAATTTCATTCTAGCAATGTCTTATTTAACAGCGAAGAAGAGTTGGAACAATTTAAGCTAAGACATGCAAGAGAAAAAGTTCTATATTCTAATCCTGATGAATACATTGGTAATGCTTATCTAGGCATTGATGCTGGTTCTACTACAGTTAAAGCAACCATAATAGATGAAAACGAAAACATATTGTATTCGCAATACCTTCCAAATAGCGGTAATCCTGTGCCTATTATAAAGAATTTCCTACTATCCTTTTATGACAAATATCCTAATATCCATATACTATCTAGTGCAACCACTGGATATGGCGAAGAGATAATTAAAAATGCTTTTAACATCGATTATGGAGTAGTAGAAACCATTGCACATTTTACAGCAGCTAAGAAATTTAAAACAAATGTGGACTTTATAATAGATATAGGTGGCCAAGATATAAAATG
>CAZAGS010000136.1:0-2763 GCA_964484955.1 uncultured Tissierellaceae bacterium | reverse complement strand
TCCATAAGCGTAGTTAAAAATGCTATTTATAAGGTAATCCGTGCTTCTTCTGCTGAAGGACTTGGAAAAAACATAGTAGTACAAGGTGGTACATTCTTAAATGATGCAGTACTTAGAGCATTTGAGCTAGAGATAAAGTCTGAAGTTGTTAGGCCTAATATTTCTGGACTTATGGGTGCCTACGGTGCAGCACTTTATGCTAAATCAAAGTGTAGAGAAAGCAGCAATATATTAAATAAAGAAGATTTAATCCATTTTACCCATGAAGTAAAAGGGGCCACTTGTGGGCTTTGTAACAATAATTGTAGACTTACAATAAATACCTTTGATAATAATAGAAAGTTTATTAGTGGAAATAGATGTGAAAAACCAGTGGCAAAAGGAAATATGAAAGAAAGAATAAATATATATGACTATAAATTAGAGTTACTAGATTCATATAAACCTATAGCTGGACAACGAGGACAAATTGGGATTCCAATGGGATTAAATATGTATGAATTACTTCCATTTTGGCATAGGTTTTTTACGGAATTAGATTTTGAAGTAATCCAATCTCCAAAGTCTAGTAGAGAACTTTATATAAGTGGGCAGCATACTATTCCTTCAGATACTATATGTTATCCAGCTAAAATAATCCATGGCCACATTGAGGCTTTGATTAAACAAGGTGTTGAAAATATATTTTATCCTTGTATGAGTTATAACTTAGACGAAGGACTAGGAGATAATCACTATAACTGCCCTGTGGTTGCTTATTATCCAGAGGTTATTGCAGCAAATTCACCAAATGTAAAAGATATAAACTTTATTTATGACTATATAGGAATTCATAGACCAAGGGATTTCGTTAAGAAAATCCATGAAATATTGGGCAAGTCCTTTGAAGGAATTAGCCTTAAGGAAATAAAAATGGCTACAGATAAAGCCTTTGAAGAGCATTATTCATTCCTAGAAAAGATTAAGGTTAGAGGTGAGGAATATATTCTTTATGCTAACAAGAATAATCTTCCAATAATAGTTCTAGCAGGTAGACCTTATCATGTTGATCCTGAGATTAATAATGGTATTGATGAGCTTATATGTCAATTAGGGGCTGTATTAATTTCAGAAGATGTAATAAGTGACAACATTCCTAAAATGAGAACCAATGTGTTAAATCAATGGACCTATCATGCTAGATTATATAATGCAGCAAAGTACATTGAAGATAAACCTAATATGAACCTGGTTCAATTAGTTAGCTTTGGATGTGGTCTTGACGCAGTAACCACTGATGAGGTTAGTGAAATCTTAGAAAGAGAAGGGAAAATTTATACTCAAATTAAAATAGATGAAATAACAAACTTAGGAGCTGTGAAGATTAGGCTTAGAAGTCTGATGGAAGCACTTAAGCAAGGAAAGGAGTCAGATTAAATGGAAAACAGAATTAGTTTTACTAAAGAAATGAAAAAGGATTATACAATTTTAATTCCAGATATGGCTTCAATCCACTTTAAGTTGTTGAAGTCAGTCCTTCAGACAGCTGGTTATAAGGTAGCTATATTGAGAAATGAGGGCCCATCTGTAGTAGAAGAAGGCCTAAAACATGTTCATAATGATACTTGTTACCCTGCCTTATTAGTAATTGGTCAAATGATAGATGCACTGAATAGTGGCAAGTATGACTTAAATAAGACTGCACTATTAATCAGCCAAACTGGTGGGGGTTGTAGAGCTAGTAATTACTTGTACCTTCTTAGAAAGTCTCTAAAAAAAGCAGGACTAGAACATATTCCAGTTATTTCATTTAATGTGGCTGGTCTTGAAAAAAACAGCGGTTTTAAATTGACTTTACCACTTATAAGAAAGTTAATTGTATCTATTGCCTATGGAGACCTACTAATGCTATTAGACAATCAAGCCAAAGCCTATGAAGTGAAGAAAGGTGATAGTAATAATCTGGTAGATAATTGGATTGAAAAGTTGTCCAGTCAATTTAGAAAAAACAAAGGATATAGAACTAAAGAGCTTAAATCCAATTTTAAATCAATAGCTAAATCCTTCTCAAAGATACCAATTCATTTAGAAGAAAAAACTAAGGTTGGAATTGTAGGGGAAATTTATGTAAAATATTCTAAGCTGGCTAACAACCACTTAGAAGATTTCCTTCATGAAGAAGACTGCGAAGTTATGGTACCTGGGCTTATGAGCTTTTTAATATTCACAGTTGACAATCGATTAGAAGATATTAATATATATGGCGGTAGTAAAATAGCTTATAAGATATCTGAACTAATAAAAAATGTTTTAACTAATTTAGAAAATGTAATAATACAAACAGTTAAAAAATATACAAATTTCCATGCCCCATCTCCTTATGAACACTTAAAATCATTGGCTAAGGATATAATTGGCTATGGCTGTAAAATGGGAGAAGGCTGGATATTAACTGCTGAAATGATAGATTTAATCCGTTCAGGATACGAAAATATAGTATGTGCTCAACCATTTGGTTGCCTACCAAATCATATAGTAGGAAAAGGAATGATTCGTAAGATTAGAGATATTTACGAAAATGCTAATATTGTTCCAATAGACTATGATCCTGGAGCGACTAAAGTCAATCAAGAAAACAGAATAAAATTAATGTTAGCTGTGGCTAAAGAAAAGTTAGTGTTTAAAGAAGCAGAGGAAAAACAAGAAGAAGCTTTTGCTGCAAAATTCTAAAATGATCAAAAGGGTCAGACCCTTTTGATCATTTTTGTTTTATTCTTCGTTTTT
>CAZAGS010000135.1:0-4427 GCA_964484955.1 uncultured Tissierellaceae bacterium | reverse complement strand
TTGCTCCAGCTGTTAAAACTAGAGTTAAAATACTTAATATAACCATTAAAGTCTTTTTCATTCGAATATAGCCTCCTTTTCGGATGTTCTACGCTGATTCGCTAGTTACAGCATGCTATATTCGCTTCGCTAATATTCTTTTTGAAAAGTTTTAAAGTTTATCTTAGCCGGCAAGATATCAAAATTACTTAGTAGTATAACGGTTTATTGCATCTAAGGTGGCTTTTACAATTGCTTCTTTGTAGTCAGTTTTAATAAGGCAGGAACCACAAAGTTTTTGCTCATTTTCATCCACTATACACATTATAACTACTAGAACTGCTTTTTCAGAAGAAACTGGTATGGTTCTAACATCTTCTAATATAAATGTTTCCTCATAACCTAAAGCTTCCTCAATATTCTTTAAGGTTGCATTGACTAACATTCTTTCTATATTTCTAACGGAATTTATTCCCATTAGACTGTTCTCATATGTATCTACTGTATTACTTAAAGAAACTTTTACAGAAGCCCTAGATCCCTCATTATTAAAGGAAAGAGCCTTGATCTTTAGTCTATTTTCTAATTTCCCTAGGGTATTATCTGTGATTTGAGCTATACTTATCTTTTTATAATCTATATTTAATTTGTGAGTAGCTATTAAAATGGATTGAATATCTCTACATAATTGCTTGGGATTTCTCTTTCCATTAGAAACAATATGGATTTCATCAATCAGATCATTTTCTCCAAGGATGATTTTACAAGATATTACAGAATCTAGTTTTTCAAGGTTATTTTCTATTATCTCTATATTCATATTATCCCTCGCATTAAATTTATTTTTTTAATAGTATCTATATATTTTGGTGCATAAGATCAGTTTATTCAGCTAATGCAATATTATATAGATTGTATCAGTATTAATCTTATTTTTCAACAAGTTCCTACCATTTTCTATTAAAAAGTAAAAATAAATACAACTTTACCAAAAGTTGTATTTATCAACTAATATAGCATTTGTAATAGGGGTGTCAATAGGCCAATTATAATCCCTAATAAAGCACCTACCCAAGTTATTGCAGACAGCTCCCTCTTTGCTATATCTAATATTAACTCTTCTGTATATTCAACGTCAAAGCTATTTATTTGCTGCTCTACTATAGAAGATATATTCATTGACCTTATAATATCTGGTAAATGAGCCTTAACTAAGCTATGAAATCCCCTATTTAAACTTTCAGTAATACTGTCTATATTATTCTTGTCTATATCCATGAATATGGAGGAAATTGGTTGATTTAAAATATAGTCTAGTGTTTGATTAACTATATCTCCTAGATTTTCATGAAACTCTGGCAAATTAAGTATATAATCTATTCCATTACTGATTATATCTAATACTTTTGTTTTAATTGCCATATTCTCAGTTTCTAACTTTTCCTTTATAAAACTTAATAATTTCTCTTGCTTGTGCTCATTGGAAATATATGCCATTACAAGGTCAGAAAAAATTATCCCTTCACCATTAGATACTATATTTAGGGCATCTTGTCCAATATCTTGTACTTTGTGGTTAAGTATTTTATCAATAGAATTCTTAACAATATATATTATTGTTCCATCAACTTCTGGACTATCAATATACTTTTCTATGGATGAAAGCAGTTTTTCCGAGATCTGTTCAGGCGTAATAAACATTGTTATTACTTTGTTGACATTTTGATTTACTATTTCAGCTAGAGCAGATTTTAATTTGTCTTGTATTTCTGGACTTTTTATAATATCTACAATGCCAGCTACTATTGCATCTTGCTCTTTATCAATATAATTTTCTATACTATTAATAATACTTTCTGGTAAGGCTTCATAAAGTGTTCTATCATCATCATTAATTTTGGCCAAGATAGACTTTATTCCTGACTCTATTTCATTTTTTAACCCTTCTGAATTCAAAAGATCAGTTACTATCATATTTATTTGTTCTAACATAAGCCCTTGTATTTGAGCCCCATATTTGTTGTATAGAATATCTTCTGCAAAGTCCAATATATTATCTTTAAACTCTTTTTTGTTTATTTTTGAAAATATGGAATTTGTAATTTTCTCATTTAAATAACTAATAATTTCTTGGCTTTTTTCAGAACCCTGTATCATTAATATGCTATTAATTGTATTATGATTTTCTCTCAATTTATACAAATTATCTTTTATCCATATGTTTATATTGTCATTCATTTCAGGACTGGACAAGGCATTTGTAACTACATCTGGTGATAATAGGTTTACCCCTACTGTTTCACCTATACTTTTTGCTATTCTATTTCTCTCTTTTGGAATAAGTCCTGGAGTAAAGGGTAGTTTCATTCCCAGAACTTTAATCTCTCTATGAGGCCTAAATAACATTTTTATAGCTAACCAATTTGTAATATATCCTATAATACCTCCAACTATCATTGGTACGATTACTTTCAATTAATCCACTCCTATTTCTATAAGTATTCCTTATCTAATCTGACTTCATATTCAAAGCTCTTATCGAAGTCTTCCAGTTTTGCTATAACTTCTTCTATTAAATTTTTGTCTTTCTCAGGTGAATCTATTATATTGCCATCTACTACTAGATCAAAGACAATAAGTCTTGTTTGAAAGTTTTCTATCAAAACTAAATCATGGAAAGATAATAAGTATTCCCTAGCTTTGGTAAGGTGTTTTATTTCATTTCTAATCAGTGTAACTTCCTTGGATTCAAATCCTACTGGATCCATATGAATTACTAACTTTAAATTATATTCCTCACCTAATTCTCTTTCAGCCTTATCTATTATATCATGGATAGTTATTACATCTATATATGGGGGGATTTCTACGTCTACAGTCCCCATCATTCTACCAGGACCATAATTGTGTAAGATTAAATCATGGACTCCTGATATATAATCATAGCTTAGTAATCCCTCTGTAATGCCCTTTATAATTTCTTCATCTGGGTTTTCCCCTATTAGTTCACTCAGGGTGTCTTTAAATATTCCAAAGCCAGCTAGTAATATAAGTACACTAACAATAAGACCCACATAACCGTCTATATTGAAATTTGTAAACTTAGATGCTAAAAGGGATATTGTCACTACTAAGGTTGTGAATACATCTCCCAATGCGTCTGTTCCTGAGGCTATTAATGCAGATGAATTAATTTTCTTTCCTAGTCTCATATTAAATCTACTTAGCCAAATCTTAGATATTATAGAAATAGATAATAATATAAAAGGTATCCATTGAAATACTACAGTTCTGGGATGAATTATTCTTTCTACAGAAGTTTTAATAAATTGAAATCCAACAAACATAACTAAAGTTGCAACTATTGAAGCAGAAATATACTCCAATCGTCCATGCCCATAGGGATGCCTTTTATCAGGGGGCATATTGGATAATTTAAATCCAATAATAGTAACTAGTGAAGCAGCTACATCCGATAAATTATTAAATGCATCTGCTAAGATAGCAATGGATGAAGTAATGGCGCCTATTAATAGCTTCACTAAAGCCAAAATAATATTTACTAAGACCCCTACAATACTGGCTAAATACCCTATCTTTAGTCTTAACTTTCTATCTTTATAATCTGTATTACCTTTAGTAACCATTTTTATTAAATAATTTGTAAGCAATTCACCACTCCTAGTGTTTCTATAATTATATTTATTTTGTCATGATTTCATATATCATTTTACCTGCCACTGCTAAAGAGATAGTAACAAATATTGGCTTTATAAATCTTGCACCTTCCTTTAGTGCAACTTTTGAACCTAGACTGGCTCCCAAAATCATAAATAAAGCCATAGGTATTCCCATTAGGTAATAAACCTTTCCATTTATAGCAAATATGATTAATGATGTTAAATTGCTTACTACATTCATTGCCTTTGCATTACCACTTGCCCTAACAAAGTCAAAACCGTAAATACCTATTAGTCCAAAAATAATAAATGATCCTGTTCCCGGTCCAAAGAATCCTTCGTAGAAACCCATGATAAAGGCAAATATTGAACCTAAAATTAGGTTCTTCTTATTTATTCCCTGAAATTTATCTTCTAATCCAACAGTTTTAGAAAACAAACTATAAACCCCGACTCCTATTAGTAATACAAGGACAATGGGTTTTAAAACACTGGAATCTAATACAAGAACAGTCAGTACCCCAGAGATAGCACCTATAAATGTGAAAGGCAATAATATCTTCAATAAATCCTTATCTACCTTACCTGACTTTGCAAATCGAAAAGTGCTAGTAATTCCACCAAAGCTTGAGGAAAGTTTATTTGTACCTAATGTAAAATGAGGTGAGAAGCCTACTGCCAAATAAGCTGGCACGCTAATAAGCCCTCCACCACCTGCAATTGCATCCACAAAGGCAGCTAGAAATCCAGCTCCACAAAGGAATAATA
>CAZAGS010000134.1:0-4428 GCA_964484955.1 uncultured Tissierellaceae bacterium | reverse complement strand
AATCACCTCAAACTGTTTATTTATCTCTCAAACTATATTATAATATAGTTTGAGAGGAATGTAAAAATAAAACTACAAAGAAATATAATTATATAAAATACGATAATAGAAAGGGGAAAACTTGATAAAATTTATTGAAGTAAGCAAAGAATATAAAAACGGGGTTAAAGCCCTTTCAAATATAAATTTACATATAAAAAAAGGTGAGTTTGTTTACCTTGTAGGATCAAGTGGTGCAGGTAAATCTACTTTAATTAAATTGTTACTAAAAGAAGAAGAGCCAACAAGTGGCAGAATATTTCTTAAAGACAATGAAATTACTAAAGTGAAAAATAGACGAATTCCTTATATTCGAAGAGATATAGGAGTTGTTTTCCAAGATTTTAGATTATTACCAAATAAAACAGTTTATGAAAATGTAGCTTTTGCTATGGAAATTTTAGGTACACCGCCAAAGGATATTAGAAGAAAGGTTCCAATGATCCTATCTATGGTAGATTTAAGCAGGAAAGCATCCTCTTATCCCGAGCAGCTATCTGGCGGTGAGCAGCAAAGAGTTTCTATAGCTAGAGCAATAGTTAACAATCCTCCTGTCTTAATAGCGGACGAGCCTACAGGGAATTTAGATCCTGAAACTGCATTAGAGATTATGAGCGCCTTGATGGATATAAATGCTAGGGGAACAACAATTATCATGGCTACACATGCAAGGGAAATTGTAAATAGCATGAGAAAAAGGGTATTAGCCCTAGAGAATGGGGTATTGACTAGAGATGAAGAGAGAGGTGGTTATGGCAATGAAATTCCGAGTAATTAATAATATGATAAAACAGGGATTTCAAGGTGTATGGCGTAACCGCAGTATGGGTTTAGCTTCTGTCACATCTATATCTTCAGTTTTGATGATACTTGGCCTAGTCTTAATAATGGTTTTAAGTATTAACAATTTAGTTATGGATACCAAGGATAAATTTGATGAAATACAAATATATATTGCAGATGATGTACCGGATGAAGAGTTAACAGAAATTGAGAACAAGATACGAAATAATGAAGGTGTTTTATCCGTTATGTATGAGTCTAAGGAACAGGCATTAGAAAACTGGAAAAAAGATTGGGAAGAAAATGCTTATCTTCTTGAAGGTATTGAAACAAATCCACTGCCTAATTCTTATATAATTCAACTTAAAAACTTAGAGTATGCAGATAGTGTAGTGGATTCAATTAAAGGCATGAATGGCATTGAGAAAATTCAGTACAATAAAGAAATAACAGAAAATTTGATATTAGTTTCCAATTATATCCGACTTGGTGGTATAATAATCACAGGAGTTTTAATATTTGTAAGTGTTTTCATAATATCTAATACCATAAAAATTACAGTAGCTTCTAGAAAAAGAGAAATAAATATTATGAAATATGTGGGAGCTACGAATGGATATATTAGAGGACCATTTATCATAGAAGGAGTTTTATTTGGATTAATAGCATCCTTAATATCAATTGTAATAGTTTATTATGGTTATGGATATTTTTTTGATTCAGTTAAAGAAACTTTATTTTCCATGTTTACAGTGGTACTTGCACCGCCAAAAGACCTATTTTCTGATATTGCAATAATATTTTTGGCAATTGGGGTAGGCATAGGTGCATTAGGAAGTATGCTATCATTAAAGAGATATTTAAATGTTTAAAGGAGGACTTCATTTTATGAGAAACAAAAGAATAGTTACTTATCTATTGATACTGTTAATAATGTCTTTAACAGTTGTACAAGCCTATGCTAGTAAAATGGATGATCTAAAGAAACAGCAAAAGAATACAAATCAAAAAATAACAGAGACTAAAAACCAAATTAAAACACTAGAAAAGAAGTCAAATGATGTAAGCAAACAGATAAAAGATTTGGACCTAAAGGTGGATAGTGCTACCACAGAACTTGAGAAAGTAGAAGTTGAACTTGTTATGTTAGGGCATGATATAGATAGGACAAGTTTAGAGTTAGAAGAAGCAGAACAAGCACTGGAAGATAGAAAAGAAACATTCAACCAAAGATTAAGAGTAATGTATATGAATGGGAATGTAGGTTATTTGGAATTATTATTAACATCTGAAAGTGTTAAGGATTTCCTAAATAGAAAAGATATGATTCAGTCAATAACAGATCATGACACTGAACTCATTAAATTTATGAAAGAACAAAAGGATATTGTAAATAATAAGAAAAATGAATTACAAGGAAAAAGAGCATCCATAGAAGTTACAAAATCAAAGTTAGAATCTAGAAGAAATGATTTAGTTAAAGCTACTAGAGAAAAAGAAAGTTATATGAGTAGTCTTGAAAAGGAGATAAAAGCTGCAGAGATAGCTTATGATAAGGCAACCCAAGAAGCTAAAGATCTAGGAGCTCAAATATTAAAATTACAGCAAGAAACAGGACCTTATTCTGGAGGAACTATGAGATGGCCGGTTCCTGCTTCTACAAGAATAACCTCCTATTATGGTTATAGAATACATCCAATTTTTAAAACTAAAAAATTACACACAGGTATAGATATAGGTGTTCCTACAGGAAGTTCAATAGTTGCTGCCTCTGAGGGTAGAGTTATATATAGTGATTGGTTAGGAAGTTATGGTAAAGCTGTAATGTTAGACCATGGCGGTGGAATAGTTACCTTATATGCTCATAATTCAGCATTAACAGTTAAGGTAGGGCAGTGGGTTGAAAGAGGAAATACTATTGCAAGAGCAGGTTCTACTGGAAATTCTACAGGACCTCACTTGCATTTTGAAGTTAGAAAAAATGGTGCTTATGTAGACCCACTTCCGTGGGTTAAGGGGAAATAATTCCCCTTTTTTTTATTCAAAAATCAATATTGTTAACTATTGGAATAAATGCAATGGTATAATGTTAATAGTTTATTAATACAATAGTTTTACAAGATAATAGAAGAGGTGAGCAATTTGTCTAAGAAAAAAGCCATAGCGATTATGGTAGCATTAGTTATAGTATCAAGTGTTTTAACTTTTACACTATCTAATATGTTAGCCTTGCAAGTGGGTAATAAAGTAGTAATACCAAAGGCTGAATATAGTGAATTAACTTCAATTTATAAAGATTTTTCAAAAATCATAGGAGTAGAAGAATATATTAAGGAAAATTATTTAAGAGATGTAGATCATAGTAAAGCTATTGATGGACAATTAAAAGGTCTAGTACAATCTTTAGAAGATCCATACTCCCAGTATTTAACTGTTGATGAATATGCAAGTTTTACTCAACAAACTGCGGGAATTTATGGAGGTATAGGAGTTATAGTGACTCCAGGTGAAGATAATTATATTACTGTAGTTAGCCCCATAGAAGATACACCAGGTGAAAGAGCTGGTCTTAAAACAGGGGATAAGATTTTAAAAGTAAATGGTGATGAATTCTTTGCAGACACTATGGATAAAGCTGTTAAAGTAATGAAAGGCAAGCCTAATACAGCTGTAACTTTAACCATAGGCAGAAAAGACAAAGAAGGAAGCAATGAAATATTTGATGTTGAAATTATAAGAGAAGAAATAAGGCTAGTAACAGTTAAGTCTAATATAATAGATAAGAATATTGGTTATATAAAACTTACTTCTTTTGATGAATTAACCTATGAAGATTTTAAGGCCAATTTAAATGGTCTCCAAGCAGAAGGAGTAGAAGGACTAATTATAGATTTAAGAAATAATCCGGGTGGATTACTAAATGTTACTGCACATATTGCAGATGAATTTTTAGGAGAAGCAGACATTGTATACACTGAAACAAAAAGTGGTCAAAGAGAATATCTAAAATCTAAAAAAGGTAAGACAGATTTACCACTTGTGCTATTAGTAAATGGGGGGAGTGCCAGTGCCTCTGAAATATTAGCAGGAGCAATGCAAGATCATAAAAGAGGAGAGTTAGTAGGAACTACTACTTTCGGCAAAGGTGTGGTTCAAAGAATTAAACCTTTACCAGATGGTTCAGGAATCAAATTAACTATATCAGAATACTTTACACCAAATGGAACTAATATACATGGAATAGGTATAGTACCAGATGTAGTTGTAGAATTAAATGAAGATGTAGAAGAAATAGGAGTAAATAATATAGCAAATGACAATCAGCTTCAAAAGGCATTAGAAGTATTAAGAGCTAAAATTAAATAATATAAAAAAAGGGGTAACTGAAATGTACGGGCTATATCAGATTTTGTACTATACAATAATTGATATATACAATACTATGAAGTCTCCTTTTTTTATTGCCCTTATAGCTATAATATATTTTCAATACTATAAAATAGGCAAATTAGAAAAGGAAGTTTTAGAAAAGATGAGGTCGCCATTATTAAAGACCTTAACATCAGCAGTGTTTGGAATATTTGGAGGTATTATAGTAACAATTAT
>CAZAGS010000133.1:0-4489 GCA_964484955.1 uncultured Tissierellaceae bacterium | reverse complement strand
GAACATCCTTATTTATAAAACTATCTGTTACTACTTGCCAAATATTATCTTCATCTCTTTTTAATTTGATTTCTCGATAGTCAATATCTCTACCTACACAGGATAAAGTTGCCACTTTACTTCCTCTAGATTCTTCTATTAGTATAAAACTACTGTCTACTGCTCCTTGAATTCCAGTAGTGCCTGATATACGGTTGAAAGGATCCCTATCATATTCTTTTCTTAAATGATGGATGAGTAGAATAGCTATGCCATATTTATCTGCTAGGTTTTTTAATATGGTTAGCTCATTATAGTCATTGCCATAATTATTATCCTTTGATGTATTTCTTATCATTTGTAAGGTATCGATAATGATTAAAACTGTATCTGGATGTTCTTTTATGAAATTTATAATCCTCTCTTCTAGTTCACCACCTAGCATTGCGTTTTCTGTACAGAAGTTTACTGCACCTGTTGCCTCATCTGTAATATCAAATAGTCTATTTTGAATTCTGATTTGGCTATCTTCAAAACAAAGATAAAGGGTAGTTCCTTCCTTAACCTTATTGCCCCAAACCTCCTCTCCTTTTGCTACTGACACTGATAACCATAAAGCAAGCCAAGACTTTCCTACCTTTGGTGATCCTGCTAGAATATGAAGTCCTTCTGATAGTAGGTTGTTAATAATGAAGTTAATTGGTTTTAATGGCATGGCCATTAAGGTTTCCCCATCAATTGTATTAAATCTTTTTGTCATTTATTTTCACCTCCTTACTTGTTTCCACATTTGAGAGCTGATTTTCAAGTCTGAATTTAAAAATAGTTAAATAAAAACATCCCTTCATATGTTTCCACATTTAAACCTCAATTTTGAAGTCTAATCTCTAAAACATTTAAAATAAAAATTGCCCTCTATATGTTTCCACACTAAGAGGGCAATTTACGAAGTCTAATTTTTTTAAAAAAACAAACAAAAAAATAATCCTGATATTTTTATCTATCAAGATTATTCTTAAAGATATATTTCAAGTTTGGGGAATTTCTCTATAAATTCATTATTTATAGGAATATTTATTCTCATAATATATAAATTGTATATTATGCTAGTTATTCCAACAATTATAGCACTTTATAAAGTTTTACAGTTTTTCTATTGTGTAAATCTCAAATACATAACCGAACATAATGTAAAATTGACTATATCTAAATTAGTTAGTTACCTCAAAATAAGCATAATAAGTTTCTTCATCGTAATCACCTGAACCTCTAAAATCATGAATCACTTTGCCTATTCTATAGTTCCCATCAGGGAGTCCACCATAAAGTTCTGTCCAGTTAACTCCCCATTCCACACTATCATTCATAGGAATACCCCAAGCAAGATTATGCCAGGCTCGATTATGTTCTGATGGCAACATTTCTACTGGTATCCATTCATTTCCTATTTGTTTTTCTATAAAGTAAGAAGTTCCTGTTTGTAAATCTCCTGTTGGTTCACCACCTGACTGATTACATACTAATACCAGCCCATATGGAGTAACTTTAGTAGTAGTTAGTTGAATACCCCATGTCTCTGAAATCTTTTTTTCAAATCTTATCCATTTGCTATTTATAATTATATCAACACTGTTTTTATCTACAAATTGATACTCATAACCATCACCAAAATTCGATTGATTGTCTTGGGTTGGTATTTCACTGCCTTCTACCGTTGAAGTTATCTCACCATCCATAACTCCACACCTACCATTATTATCACTTTCGCGATTAGTGTCAAAGTATAATTCACCCTTAATCATTACCATAGGAGGTCTGTCTGATAAATATTTTATTTCCATCCCCGCAAACTGTAAACCTATAGTTTCATCAAGGACATTTATAATTTCTTGGTTTTCACCAACATAAAGAACAATAATATTTCCTCTTTTATAAAAATGTGGATAAGAAACCCAACTAATTTCTGCATTGTTTTTTCCATTACTATAACTGGTTCCTCCTTCATGTATATAGGAGGCATCCTCTTCCATCTTTTCACTAGTTTTATATAAATATACTGATAAGTTTTCCACATCATTAATAGTTAACCATTTACGTTGCCCTTGAAGTATATCTTCTCCAACATCTTCCTCAACTACTGCAAATCCAAGATTTTCAAGACTTAATATTAATTTTTCATATTCGGTAATCGGGACTTCTTTCGAGCAAGCAAATAGTGATACTGTTCCAATCAACAACAAAATAATTAATAAGCTTTTTTTCATTTTAATTCCACCTCGCATGTATTGATTTCATTTTATTTAATATAATTTACATAAAAATCTAGATCTTATATTGATAAACTCACTGAATAATAGATTCTAAAGCCTCTATAAATTCTTCTTCTGTAAAATTATCAGCAACGATTTCAAAATATATCTCATTCATAATAAACTTTGCAACGAGTGTATCATAATATCCCGTGGGAATATTCGGTCCATTTTCTACAGGAGTATAAGGCCCATAATCCATTTTTCTCTTACCAAGTAATAACTCCTGCCCATCTAACATAGACTTCTCCATTTCATTATCAAAGAGTATCACATAGTCCATTAAATAACCCTGTTTGGAAACATAAACCCTAAACTGTTTTTCCAAAGGATTATATTCTTCCTTTTGAAATTCTTCGCTATATATAAAAACGAACTTATCATGAGTAATAGTATCATCCTTATTGTATATTGCAGTAAACTTCGAATCAGGATAAATATCTATATGACCTTTCAATCCATCAGGCAACTTTAAATATGGAATATTAATACCTAAATAAGAACTTACCTCATCAACAGTTAATTCCTTTCTATAAGTCTTGTCAGGGTCAAAATATAGCTTGGAAGAAGCATAATCATCTACAGATGATTCCTCTAAAGAATTAAATACTAGGTATTTTTCTACTATATCTTTGTTAGGTAAATTATCCTTTGAATCCCCAGCCAAATCCTCTGCTATATTTTGAATTTTATTCCCCTGATGATTGATAATATTAGGAATCGCCAAAGCTGAAAGAGTAAAAATACAACAAGCCACAACATACACGAGTTTCCTTGCTATAAACGATTTCGAATTATCTTTTTTACTACTAGTAACATTCCTTCTAACCTTTTCAAAATCAGGCATATTAAGATCTGTTACCTGCTTTATCAAATCTTTTTCTTTCATTATAAATCACCCCTTAAATCGAATCTTTGCCTTAATTCAGCCAGTGTTCGATATAGCTTGTTTTTAATATTGGATTCTGTCATTTCTAATTCTACCGCAATCTCTGCTATGGTCAGTTCTAAACTGTAATATAAGTAAAATATCTTTCTTATATCCACAGATTTATTTCTTAAATATAAATGAATTTCTTCTACTAATTCATCCCTAACTATTCTATCTTCAATGTGGATTTCAGCAGATTCTATATTTTGTATTTCAAAAACCTCACTGTCCTTATTTACATGTGTAAATGGAATGATAGCTTTTAGTTTTTCTAATATTGTATAATATTTATATATCTTTTGATTTGCCAATCTTATTACAAAGGCCTCTTCATTCTCAATATAATCTAAACCACGCTTTGACAATACTAAAAACAATTCAGCATATGTATCTTGGAAGATATCAGAAATATCCTCAGGATTTTTACACTTACTCGTAATGCGAATAAGTACTTTGTGTTTTGTATTGTCATATATTCTATTGAAAGAAGTATAAATAATTTGGTCGACCATAAATACCACCTCTTACTATATAAGTGTCTTAATGAGTTAAAATAGTTTCATAAGATTAATTTCTTTTTAGAAAAAGCTGCCTGCAATAGCAAACAGCTTAATAAATAATATGTATAATAATATATTTTAAAATGAATTTTTGCTAGGTTTGAAAGTTGTATTATTATGCAAACTCAGATTGGCTATAATTAGACCTTAAAGTGATATTGTAAATGTTACGTGTAATTCTAAGAGCGTGCAACAACGGGCCAGCAAAGCTAGCCCCTACAATTCAGGTATATGAATACGTAGGGGCGTACCTTTGGTCGCCCGTTCCCTGAACACATTTCTACTTAGACGTTGTTATCTTATTATCATTATATCACTCTCTAGTCATTTTTTGAATCATCAGATAGTCTTAATTTCCTTTATAATTAATTTTATCCTCTTTTGGTATAACTATAATAACCTTAATCTCATCAGAAACCTCCTTCCTTCTTCTTCCCTTCCCAATATCTGAAAAAACGATATGTTTTTCATTATGAGTAAATTTCATAATAACATATCGTTTTTGTTGACAATGAGCCATTTCATGGTCCAATACTCTTATTAAATTTTCTGTATTCCTACCACGCACTCCACGTGGGTTGGGAGTATAATAATGATGCCATTACCTATTAATCTAATACTGTGGAAGGGCTATAAGAAATGTGAGGATTATCTAATATTGGCATTACATATCCATCTTTTATTTCAATTATCTTATCTGCTTGCTTTGC
>CAZAGS010000132.1:2538-4538 GCA_964484955.1 uncultured Tissierellaceae bacterium | reverse complement strand
TTTACTTATTCGACTTAATTCTTCATATAATTTTAACATTTCATCATTTAACTCTGGAGGGTTTACAATATTTATTTCAATATATAAATCTCCCTTTTTACCCTTCATATCTACATAGCCCTTGTTAGGTATTCTAATTCTCTTTCCACCTACAATCCCCTTAGGAATATTGACTCTAATCCTTCCACTTAGGGTATTTACTATTAGCTTAGCTCCTAAAGCAGCTTCCCATGGTAGTATGTCCTCTTTCGATATGATATCTAATCCATCTAAGGTATTTTTCTTATCCTCCACAAAATTTATAAGAAATAGAATATCTCCATCAATTCCCCACTTTTCGCCTTTAACCTTCAATTTTTTCCCGGGCAATATTCCTTTTGGTACCTTTATGGCTAAATTTTTGTTTTCTCCCATAAAATTGAGAGTAATATCTCTAGTGGTTCCATTATATGCCTCTTCTAAAGTTATATTTAATTCTGATTCATAGGATTGTCTTGGGGCTTCTTGAAATGGGTTTCTACTAGTTCTAGAAGACCTACCACTTCCTCCACCAAAAAACATATTAAAGAAATCACTAAAGCCTTCTCCACCTGATGTGTAGCTATAGCTTGCCCCACTACCACCAAATCCATATTGAGAAGGATCAAAGTTTTGGCCATTAGAATAGTTTGCACTGCTGCCAAATGTATCATACTTTTTCTTTTTTTCTGCATCTCCTAATACTTCATAGGCCTCATTTATACCTTTAAACTTTTCTTGAGCTTTATTGTCGTTAGGATTTAAGTCAGGGTGATATTTTTTTGCCAATTTCCTATAGGCTTTTTTAATATCCTCTTGTGAGGTATTCTTATCTACACCTAATATTTTATAATAATCTTTATATTCCATTTATCTATCCATCTCCTTTAATAGGGCAAAGAAGAATCACAGAAGTATTCTTTTTTGATTTGTATTGTAATCATACCCCAAGTGATGTATAATTACAACAATTCAATCAAAATTAAAATGTATCATCTACCATTTCATTTGTGTTTGTCTTATCTCCAATAATTGAATTATAATATTCAACAATTAAAGTATCCAATTTTTGACTAATCTTAATAATTACTTCATCGTTTAAGTCTCTGGTTTCCAGTTCTTTATTTAAAATAGACTTAATTAAGTTCACTTTATCCATCATAACTTATCCCTCCTAAATCTTGCCACATTAATTAATAAAATAGATTAGTCTAAGTATATCTAAAAATAATAGATTTGTATATATAAGATTTATGCTTGTAGCCTATTTATTAAAATATGTTAAAAGTGTAAAATTATGGGTGAGGGGGTTGTCATGGAAGCTATAAGTAATTCCTTAGATTTTAAAGAAATTGGAATAAGGGTCAGATCAGAAAGAGAGAAATTTGGATTAACAAGAGAAGGCATTGCAGAGATCATCGGCTTGTCCGCATTTTATATAGGTCAAATTGAACGTGGTGATAGAAGAATGAGCCTTGAAACCTTGTATAAAGTTGCAGATGTATTAAATTTGTCCATAGATCTTCTCCTAAGAGGTGAAGACTTTTATATGGAGAACATTATGGTAAACGAAATAGTAATGAATAATTTTAAAGGTCAAACCAATGAGGACATACAAGAGGTTTTGTCTTTGCTCATAGGAGCATCAAAGGAGAATATTCACCTTATTAAAGAAATCACTAAATTAATATTGCCTTACTTAAAGAACTAATCATCGTATTGGTACAAGCACACCTACCAATACGATGATTTTTATTTTATAATTTAATCAATCTTTACACCAATTCTAATACATCATAACCTGCGTCTTCAATGGCTTCTTTTAAAACAGAATTTACAAGGTTTTCGCCTTCAACTTCTACCTTTTTAGTCCCCAAATCTACTTGAACATCTTTTACACCATCTAATTCACTTAATGCTCGTTTAACTGCATTTTCACAATGACCACAAGTCATACCTTCTACAAATAAAGTCTTTTTCAT
>CAZAGS010000132.1:0-2438 GCA_964484955.1 uncultured Tissierellaceae bacterium | reverse complement strand
ACTTTATATAAATACTTGCTTTTTATACAAAAATGACATATTATAGATTGAGAATGATTATCAATATTATATGGAAAGGGTGATTTTAATGGAATGTTTGTCAATTCAAAATATAGAGTTAGAAAATATATCCTTAGATATTTTAAAGCCTAATGAATGCGCCCGAATTAAAGAAATAAATGGTGGCCATGCTGCTTGTAAAAGATTATTTGAATTAGGTTTAAATAGAGGCTCAGAAGTAAAGATGATGAAAAATGATTATGGCCCTGTTATTCTTTATCTTTCAGGACATAAATTAGCACTTGGTAGAGGTTTAGCAAATAAGGTTATCGTTGAGCGATAATTAACTCAGCGATATTTTTTCAAAGACCATTGATAATGGTTATCAATAGTTATAGGAGGTAATAAATGAACACAATTGCATTAGTAGGCAATCCCAATAGTGGGAAAACTACCTTGTTTAATGCACTTACTGGATCTAATCAGCATGTTGGCAACTGGCCTGGTGTTACAGTAGAAAAAAAAGAAGGTAGCATAAAATATAATGGTTTACAATATAAAGTAGTAGATTTACCTGGAACTTATAGTTTAGGGGCATACTCTGAAGATGAAATGGTAGCTCGTGACTATATACTAAAAGGCAATCCAGATGTAGTTATAAATGTGGTAGATGCCACAAATTTAGAAAGAAATTTATACCTAACAACTCAGCTTCTTGAGATGGGTACAAAAGTAATTATAGCATTAAATATGATGGATGAAGCAAGAACTATGATGATCGATATAGATATAGAAGACCTTTCAAAGCGGTTGGGTATACCAGTGATTCCAATAATTGCTTCTAAAAGAAAAGGTATAGATGTTCTAATAGGAAGAACAGTAGATTATATAAGTGAATCTATATCAAATCTAAAAGTTATTACATATGGTGATGATATAGATAGGGATGTAAAAAGATTAGAAAAAATATTAAACCCTTACACTTTTGATTATTCTATTAAATGGATGTCTATAAAAATTTTAGAAGGAGATCAGGATATACTAAAATATATTAAAACCCTTCTCCCTGCTGATATAAATAGAGAAATAGAAAATCTTACAAAAGACCTATCAGATTATGAACTAGAAATAGTTGATAAAAGATACGGTTTTATTAATAGCATAATAAATGATGTAGTTACAAAGCCAAAAGAAACACCTAAAAATCTTACAGATAATATAGACAAGGTCTTGACCAATAAATATTTAGGCCTACCTATATTTGCACTAATAATGTTTCTTGTTTTCCAATTAACATTTACCCTAGGTGAGGATGTGTTTGGAGACCTAATTGTTGGTTTAATTGAAGGAATAGGTACTTTGGTTGAAAATCTATTAATAAGTCTAAATTCTCCCGATTGGTTGATTTCATTTGTTACAGATGGTGCAATTAGTGGAGTAGGTGCTGTTTTAGAATTTATACCTTTAATAATGATATTATATTTATTCTTAGGAATATTAGAAGATACAGGATATATGGCTAGAGCTGCTTATGTAATGGATACAATAATGAGGGCCTTAGGACTTCACGGAAAAACATTTATTTCTATGATTGTAGGCTTTGGATGTAATGTTCCCGGTATTATGGCCACTAGAACCTTAGATAGTAAAAAAGATAAAATGATTGCACTTTTAATTAACCCATTTATGAGCTGTGGAGCAAGGTTACCAATATATTTGGTTTTCATAGCAGCATTCTTTGAAAAAAATGGTGGTCTTGTACTATTTGCTCTCTACGCTACAGGTATTATAGTTGCATTAATTATGGGTAAGATTTTTAGTAAAACCCTGTTTAAAGGAGAGTCTTCACATTTTATTATGGAACTACCTCCATATAGACTACCTTCCTTTAGAAGTGTAATCAGAGATATGTGGGATAAGGTATGGGACTTTATTAAAAGGGCAGGTACTATTATATTTTTAGTTGTTTCAGTACTTTGGGTACTTTCAATTTTCCCACTAGGTGTGGAACCTTATAGCCAAGCAAGTCTCTTAGGTAGGATAGGAACTTTTATAGCTCCTATATTTAAGCCAGCTGGATTTGGTACATGGCAAGCTTCTGTAAGCTTGTTTGCAGGTATTGCTGCTAAGGAAGCAGTGGTTGCTATTTTAGGTATGGTTTATGCTGGAGTTAGTGAGGGTACAGAATTGGTAACAGCTATTCAAAATGTATTTACACCACTTACTGCACTTTCTTTTATGACTATGGTACTCTTATATACCCCTTGTGCTGCAGTAATTGCAACGGTTAAGAAAGAGACAAATTCTTATATGTGGGCAGCCTTTATGGTGTTTTATACTTTTGCAATAGGTTGGATAGGAGCAGTGGCAGTTTATCAAATTGGAACATTGTTAGGTTTTTAAGGAGATGATCATTTGTTAAAGGATGTTTTAAAGGA
>CAZAGS010000131.1:1549-4561 GCA_964484955.1 uncultured Tissierellaceae bacterium | reverse complement strand
AATATTTATAAAGGTAACAGGAAGGGGGCTTGTTTAAAATGAAACTCTTTTCTAGCTTTGTAAAGGAGTTGAAAATAGCCTCAAGAGGGTTCTACTTTTATATTGAAATATTTATGGCAGTGCTTATACTAGCTATATTTCTATTTGTAGTTCCTAATAATTTTAATAGTAAAACAAGAGAATATATCTATTTGGATATGCCAGTTGAAGCAAATAATCTTTATTTGCAAGCAATATTAGATGAAACTATAGATGGTAAGTCCCAGTCGGTTAAAGTAAAGATAAACAAAACAGATAAAAATGCCACCTTATATACTTTGGATGGTAAAGAAATCTATATATTAAATAGTAAAGAAGATGTAATCTACATGGCAGATAAGGAAAGAAAAATAGCAGCTATAATTAAAATGGATGAAAATTATAATTTTAATTATGAATACTATTTACAAGGATATGAATCTGATAAATTTAAAGATTTATTAAGAATACTGCATGTAGAATCAAATGAACTTATAGAAGATATGATGGACAGTCAAGATGTTCGACCTCTATCTACGAACTATGAGTCTTTATCTGATAAGGAAAATATGATACCTTCTGTAATGGTATTTAACGGGTCTCTAATGGGACTATTTATTATAGCTGCATATATCTTTTTAGATAGACAAGAAGGAGTTATTAAGGCTTATGCTCTTACCCCTTCCCCAGTCTGGCAATACTTAATGAGTAAAATAGGTGTAATAATGGTTACTTCAGTTGTATCAAGCTTTATAGTTCTTGTGCCTATTATGAAATCTAGGCCCGATTATCTACTATTACTAATTTTACTAATAACTACTGCATTCTTTTCATCATCATTAGGACTTTTAATAGCAAGTTTTTATGACAATATTATGCAAGCCTTTGGTGTTCTATACACTATTATGATCTTAATGATCGTTCCAAATATAGCATATTTTATTCCAAGTTGGAATTCACAATGGGTAAAGATACTTCCTACTTATCCAATGCTAGAAGGTTTCAAATCTGTAATTCTTGGAAATGGTGATTGGTTATATATTTTAACCATATCAGGTGGATTTCTAATAGCAGGTATGATTCTATTTATAATTTCAAATATGAGATACAAGAAAACACTTGTAGGGTAAGGGGGGTTAGCTGTGTTTAATAGGATATGGATAATTTTCAAAAGAGATTTAAAGGTTAATTCTAAGGATTTCATTTCACTTTATATATTTATAATACCAATAATATTTGCGATTTTAATAAATTTATTTGCACCTGGGATAAATGATACAACTGTTAACCTTGCTCTAATTGAAGGTGAGAATACAAAACAAATAGAATATCTAGAGCAATTTGCTAAGATAGAACTCTTCAAAAATGTAGATGAGATAAAAAATAGGGTTGAGCAAAGAGACGCTATTATAGGTATAGTCCCTGAAAACAATCAGTATTATATAATTACTCAGGGTGATGAAGCTGAGGGCATAGTTGATTATGCAAAGCTCTTAAATAGTTTTTACCAACTTGATATAAATATGGAGGATTCAAATGGCAAGATAATCGAATTCGGAAGAACCGTTCCACCTCTTAAAAAGACTTTAGTTAATTCATCTATATTATTAATTTCTATACTTGGTGGAATGCTAATAGCTTTAAATATAGTTGAGGAAAAAGTAGACAATACATTAAGTGCAATTAATCTAACTCCTACTTCCAGGATAACTTTTGTACTTGGTAAGTCTGTAATAGGAATTCTTTTTTCAATATTTGGCGCTATAGCTTTAGTGTTTATTACAGGATTTGGAAGTATTGATTTATTGCAGTTATTATTAGTCCTAATAGTAACAAGCCTACTAAGTGTCCTGGTAGGGTTTATACAAGGCCTTACTAATACGGATATAATGTCAGCAGCTGCAAGTATAAAACTTTTATTTTTACCATTAATTGCGGGGGTTTTAGCTATAGAAATGCTAGGTGATAAATGGCAAAAGTTCTTTTATTGGAACCCATTCTACTGGGCATATAAAGGTAATGATGTAATCTTAGCTCAAAGTGGGACTTGGCTACAAATTCTTATGTATTCTGGAATAGTTTTACTCTTAAGTAGTCTAGTTTACCTTTTCTTAGCCCCAAAAATAAGAAAAGGGTTAGAATAAACAATTTAATTAGTTGAATAAGGGGGAAATTGCTATGAATGGAAAAGCATTACTTGGAATATTAGCTTTTATTTATGCAGCCTTAGTGTTTTTTATAACCTTTAAAAAACCACCAAAGATTTGGAGTATGGGTAAAATAAGGGCCTTTGAAAGGGTTCTAGGAGAAAAGGGCACAGTAATATTTTTCTATGCATTTGGATTGTTGGCAGTAGCATTAGGTATATGGCTAATGACAAAGTAAGATAGAGACAAATATACTCCCACATAAAACCATTCATTCATACCATAGATCAAATAAGCACTTATAAAAAATATTGCAACACAAATAATTGGTATTAACCATTTTACTTTATTTTTAATTGCTATTTTCCAACCAACTACTGCAAAAAACATCGGATTTAAAACAAGCAATGCAATAACGATAATACCCATATCAAGATGATTAAATTGTCCCTTTATCAATTCAACAACCATAGCTGGTAATATAATAAATAACAGAATTGCTAAGATAAATATTCTAATTGTTTGTTTCAAGCAATCATACCCCCACTATGTAACAATTTTGTTATAGAATAGTTAGTCAAGTTCCTGTTCCTACACCAACAAGAATAGGGGGAGCACAATAATATATATTTTTTGACATATACTCACACTCCGAAACTCTTTATTTGTAGCGTTTAAATATACCATGGCGATACCATTTACTAAGATTATGAACTTAAAATACTCTTAATTCTATTTCTTACCTGTATTGGTAAACAGCCTTTCATTGCTCTATGTAATAGAAAAGTATTTTTAATTCCATTTGATAAAAGGTGTTTTTCTATCATATTTACTTTTGCTTCTCTAT
>CAZAGS010000131.1:0-1449 GCA_964484955.1 uncultured Tissierellaceae bacterium | reverse complement strand
TAGGGAGGAAGAATCTGTGTTTTAGGCCCTAAGATTCTTCACTTCGTTCAGAATGACAAGGTCAACTTTATAAATTGCTTTTTAGATAATTTCAATATAATCTTACCAATTATGCCTTAGTTTTCCCTTCGTTCATCAGCATATTGGAGTCCAGCATCTCTATCATACCCATATACATGTCGCAGTTCAAATGGCTCAATAATCTCTATTGTAACAACTTTTCCACTCTTTATATAAAATGTTATATCCCTTAATTCATTGTTTTCAAGAGTAAAAGGTTGCCACATGTAAGCATAGTCAAAGTCATATTCTATAATAGCTATTGCAGATAAACCATCACTAGCTGAAATAGCCTCCTCTTTATCCAAGTAATATAAATCATCTGTATATGCAGATAAGAGCTGTTTTTCAGTGCTACCGACTGCAATGTCTTTATTTGTCTTCACACCTTCAATATCAGACCACAGATAAGATATATATTCCACATTGTCAGGCTCATAATAATGGGTTCCAATCATTAAGTTTCCACCTACCAGATCATACCAATATCTTTTGTACATATGGGGCACCATACCGTCACCATCAAAAAGATATTCCTTTTCAGAATCCATTTCATTATGATATTTATCCAATAGTAAAAGGGTATCACTCATAGGACTATCTTTGTCGGATAATGAAAACGAAAAATCCTCAGTGATTCTATAGTCATATCTATCAGAAAAGTGGAAGTCATAAAGGTGTTCTATACCTTGTGCCACATCTGCTGGAATAGTAGGCCTATCAATTACAATCTTCTCATATCCAGCAAATTGAGCCCCTAATAGTCCTTCTAGTGCATTTATAATTTCTGGATTCTCACCAACATAAAGAACAATAATATTACCTTTCTTGAAAAAGTGTGGATAAGAAACCCAGCTAATCTCTACATTTTTTATGCCATTAGTATAACTACTTCCTCCTTTATCTATATAGGAAGCATCTTCTTCCATCTTTTCATTACTTTCATATAAATAGACAGTAATATTTTCATTCTCATTAATAGTTAACCATTTGCGTTGTCCTTGAAGTATATCCTTTTCAACATCTTCTGCTGCTATATTAAAATCCATTTTTTCAAGGTTTGTGATTAGGTCCTCATATGCAGTATCTGAAATTTGTTTGGAACAGGCAAATAAAAATATTGTAGTAAGGATTAATAAAAGAAATATAACTATCTTTTTCATTTCAATAACCTTCCTTTATTTTAATTTTTACTTCACTCTTCCATTTTAGCATATTCTAAAGAATTATCCAGAACATTGTATTTTACAATTACTTGTTCCATTATTTCCATATAGTCATAAGCAAGGTTTGCCTCAAACTCTACTGTATTATTATCAATCCATTTTAAGTTGCCACAGAAGTTATAAGCCCCATCGGGATAAGTATTGTTGTAATCTTTATTATCCA
>CAZAGS010000130.1:0-4583 GCA_964484955.1 uncultured Tissierellaceae bacterium | reverse complement strand
AATTCATCTCCAAAGGTGTATTCCATCTTGTTCCTATATCCTTCAACCACAGGACTAGGCTCTATTCCTAAAAGGTTTATTTCTAATCCTGCTTCTTCAAACAATTGCTTTACTTGGTTTTCCTTATATTTCAATTCATTTTCATAAGCTAATCCCTGATAAGTGCAACCACCACATGAACCAAAATGAGGACAGGCAAATTCTGTTTGTATTGGTGCTTTTTCTATAACATCAAGTATTTTTACCTCTACATAACCTTTTCTATTCCTATGGACTCTAGCTTTAACTTTTTGGCCAGCTATACCTCCTTTAAATCTTAATTGTTCTCCATTATAAGTTCCATGTCCCTTATTAGGAAAATCAACCCTATCTATGGTAAATTCTATAATTTCATTTTTCTTCAATTAATATTCCTCCAACTCTTTTCATTTATTATCAGTTATCATTCTATCATAAAAATAGTTGTAGGGATGTATTATTTTAAATATTCTAAAGTATAATCTACGTAGAAACTAGTTAATAAAAGTAATCCTTTCTCATCAATATCAAAGTTTCCATGATGTTGATCCCATCCAGTACTTTCATCTAAGGGATTTCTTGTACCAATATTTGCATATACTCCAGGCACTTCTGCTTGCAGTTCCGCAAAATCATCTGCTCCTAATACCTTTTCTCTATCCGTTATTACATTTTCTTCTCCTACCAACTGCTTTGCAATTTCTATAGCAAATAAGGCAGAATCCTTATCATTAATAACTGGACTAGCATATTCTAAAAATTCTATTTCTGCCCTACCATTATAAGTTTCTGCTGTAGATTTAAATATCTTTTCAATAGAATCTTGTGTCCTTTTTCTTGTATCCTGTGAAAATGTTCTAAAGGTTCCTTCAAGTACTGCATCTTTAGCAATAATATTGTATCTGGTACCTGAATTTAAAACTCCAATACCAACTACTACTGGATCTACAGGATCAGTTTGTCTTGCTACTATGGCTTGAATATTTACAACAGCTTGGGATGCAATATATAATGCATCTACTGATGTATGAGGCCTACTTACATGGCCGCTTTTCCCATGGATTATCACTTTAAAATAATCACAAGACGCTGCTATAGGACCAGGTCTTACACTTATAGTACCAGTATCTAAGGCTGAAGATACATGTAATCCTAGTACATTATCTACATCCTTTAGATGTCCTTCACTTACAAATTGTCTTGCTCCTTGACCTATTTCTTCTGCTTGTTGGAAGAATAGTTTTATAGTTCCCTTTATATCCTGCTCCTGTCCTTTTAGTATCTTAGCTGCACCCAACAAAGAAGCTGTATGTGCGTCATGACCACATGCATGCATTAGTCCATCTGTTAGGGATTTATATTCCACATCATTAGTTTGTTGAATCTCAAGTGCATCAATATCAGCTCGTAATGCTATGATTTTTCCAGGATTTACTCCGCCAATATACCCTACAATTCCAGTTTCTCCTACTCTCTTATGTGGAATATTCAGTTTATCTAATTCTTCTTCAATCTTTTTCGCTGTATTATATTCCTTTAAACTAGGCTCCGGATGTGCGTGAAAATATCTTCTAAGACCTACTATATAATCTTCTGCTTTAATTACTCTATCTTTAATAGTCATATTTTCCCTCCTACCAAGCTTTAACTTGGGACCCTTTGTATATTTCGATTATAATCTCTTCTACCTCTTTTGTTTGATATGCTTCCACTACCTTTTTAAATAATGCATTATCTTTATCTGCTGTTCTAGCTACTATAATATTAATATAAGGTTTTGAGTCATCATTTACTGGTTCTAGGAATATGGAGTCTTTCGTAGGTAATAATCCTGCATCAACAGCAAATCCACTGTTTATTGTTGCAACTGCTACATCATCTAATATTCTTGAAGTAGTAGATGCATCCACTTCTATAATCTCTAATCCTAATGTATTTTCTGTAATATCTTTTAATGTTGGAAGGTTTCCTGCAGCTGGATCAACTTTGATTAATCCTGCAGTCTGTAGTAGTATTAATGTTCTTCCTCCGTTAGTTTCATCATTTGGTATAGCTATTTTATCTCCAGATTTTAATTCACTTACATCTTTGATTTTATTGGAGTATAGACCAATAGGTGCTATTACAGTTTCACCTATTGCAGTTAAATCTAATTTATGTTCTTCTTTAAATTTATCAAAGTATGCGTAGTGCTGGAATGCATTTAAATCAATTTCGCCCTCTTCTAGTGATAGATTTGGTCTTACATAGTCTCCAAAACTTACTATTTCTAATGTAATGCCATCCTTTGCTAATTCTTCTTTTATATGAGTCCAAACTTCTGTTTCTGCACCATTAATTCCAAGCTTTACCACATTATCCTCTTTTACAGGTGAACTACCACAAGCTGTAAGTATTCCTAGTGCTACTACCAATAAAGCTACTATTATCAATTTTATATTTTTCATTTTTTTCTCTCCTTTTTTTGTATTAACGAGTAATTTTCTTGATTGATAAATTTCCTAGTCCTTGAACAATTGATACTATTATTAAAATAATAACTATAGTTACATAAGTTATATCTATCATATTTCTCTGATAGCCATACCTTATTGCAAAGTCCCCTAAACCACCTCCACCAATTGATCCTGCCATGGCTGAAAGTCCTACGAGGCTAACAAATGTAATAGTTATTCCTCTAATTATTCCTGGCAAGCTTTCTCTTAAATATACTCTAAAAATAATTTCCCAAGGTCCTGAACCCATTGCTTGAGCTGCTTCTATAACCCCTTTATCCACTTCAAATAATGCAGTTTCTATTTGCCTTGCAAAGAATGGTACAGTACCAAATACCAATGGGACTATTGCTCCTTTTGTACCAATTCCTGTTCCAACTATAATCCTAGTTAGTGGAATTAGAGCAGCAAGTAAAATTATAAATGGAATAGATCTAAATGTATTTATAATCTTATCAAGTATGTTGTTTATACTTGTATTTTCTAATATATTTCCTTTCTTTGTAACCACCAAAACAACTCCTAATAAAACTCCAAATACTAAGGATATTATTCCTGAAACAGATACCATAACAAGAGTATCCTTTATAGATTTGAATAATTCTGCCTGGTTATTAAGAACATTTGGTATATATTTCACTAGTATCTCTGCCATGCTCAATCACCTCCACTATTAGTCCCTTACTTCTAAAATAATCTATTCCACTTTGTATATCTCTTGTTTCTCCACTAAATAGAATAACCAGCTCCCCCACAGGTGTATTTGCCAAGACCTCTATACTTCCATAAAGTATACTGGCATTTAAGTTAAATCTTCTAGATGCTTTAGATATTAATGCTTCACCAGTAGAATCTCCTACATATGCTACTCTAGCTAAGACATCTCCCGCTTTAATATGGAATATGTTGTTTTCTGAGTTTAGTATTTCGTGCATCTTGGTTCTATTGGATCCAGTATCTAAAAAATCTTTTGTGGTTGGATGGGAAGGTTGACTAAATACTTTAACTATGGTTCCCTCTTCTATTATTCTTCCATCTTCCATTACACTAACTCTGTCACAAATTTCTTTTATAACCGCCATCTCATGAGTAATTAAAATTATTGTAAGGTTTAATTTACTTCTCAATTCCTTTAATAGGGTTAATATAGATTTTGTAGTTTTTGGATCCAGGGCTGATGTAGCCTCATCACAAAGTAATACTTCTGGGTCATTGGCTAAGGCTCTGGCAATGCCAACCCTTTGCTTTTGTCCTCCGCTTAGTTGAGATGGATAGGCTGTTTCTTTGTCTTCTAATCCTACTAACTGTAGCAACTCTAATACCTTTTTTCTTTCATCTTCTTTAGATAACTTTGCTCCTCTTAAGGGATATGCAATATTTTGATAAACATTTCTGGATTGTAGGAGGTTAAACTGCTGAAATATCATACCTATTTTCTTTCTACTAGCCCTTAAGTCTTTTTCCTTAAGAAGTGTTATATCTTCTCCTTTAAACAAGACTTTTCCGGAACTAGGCCTCTCAAGAAGGTTTATACAACGAATTAGCGTACTTTTACCAGCCCCTGAATAACCAATAATTCCATATATTTCACCTTTATTAACTTTAAGACTCACATTTTTTACAGCTTGAATCTTTTGTTTTCCATCATCAAATACTTTAGTCACATCAATAATATCAATCATACAATTCACTCCAATTCTTTAAATTAAAAAAAGCTCCCATCCCTTTGCAAAATGCAAAGGGACGAAAGCTTCGTGTTACCACCCTAAGTTTATACTGATCTTACGATACAGTACCTCATCAGGTACGCCGGAACTAAATCCATCAATACCCTAGCACTATAACGTGTGCAGACGTGAATATCTAAAGTTGCCCTTCGACATTCAGACTCCGTGGCCATTTTCAGTCTGCTATCCCCTGCTCCTTCTCACCAACTGGAGCTCTCTGTATGAGTATTCACATACTTACTTTCCTCTTCTTAGTCCTCTTTTTATCTTATTGACAATAATAGCACCTAAATATACATCTGTCAAGCGAATATTCAAAATATTTTAATTAAAAAATATACCC
>CAZAGS010000129.1:0-4584 GCA_964484955.1 uncultured Tissierellaceae bacterium | reverse complement strand
TATGGATTTAGATTATGATAATTACTTTGGTAGATATATTGATGAAGGATTTAATTTGAAGAATGATCAGGTAGTTGAATTTTTGCAAGAGTTAGAAATTAATATAATTTAAAGAGTATAAGTAATCCTATTGACAAGATTAATAGGATTACTTATACTTGATAGGTGACTGACCAGTCGGTCGATTAATAATATGTTAAATTAGGGGGCCTATAATGTTATCAAAATTCAGTGTAAAAAGACCTTATACAGTAGCTGTAGGAGTAATATTAGTGATACTTTTAGGTGTAATATCATTTTTAAACTTACAAACAGATTTACTGCCAGAAATAGATCTACCATTTGTATTAGTAATGACAAGCTACCCTGGTGCAAGTCCAGAAGAGGTTGAGATGCTTGTAACTAGACCAATTGAGCAGGTAGTTGCCACTACTAATAATATAAAGAATGTTAGTTCCACATCTAGTGAAAACTCTTCAGTAGTTATTCTGGAATTCAATAATGATGTAAATATGGATTCAGCAATTATAGAAATTAATGGGAGCCTGGATTTAATAAAAGGCGTGTGGAATGATTCCGTAGGTACACCTATGATTATGCGATTAAACCCAGATATGTTACCTGTAATGATTGCCTCAGTAGATATTGAAGATATGGATATATCTGAAGTTTCTAAAGTTGTTGGTGATACTATAATTCCGGAACTAGAAAGTATAAATGGAGTTGCTTCTGTTTCGGGAGTAGGACTTTTGGAAGAAAGTATTGAGGTTATAATTAGCAAAGAAAAAATAGATAGTTTGAATAAAAAGATGTTAGCTAGTATAGATGAAAAACTATCCGAAGCAGAAGATAAACTAATTGATGCAAAAAAAGAAATAGAAGATGGTAAGGCAAAGTTAGAATCAGAAGAAAAAGCACAGATGTCCAAACTAGCTGAAGGTGAAAAGGGAATAAGTATGGCTAAAGACCAAATTACCATGGCAGAATCCGCAATTATAGCTGGTAAAGCAGAATTAAATAAAAACAAAACTGACCTAGAAATAGGGATAAAGGAAATAAACAAGCAAGAGGAAGAATTAAAAAGTTTACAGACTCTACTATTAGCAAAAGGGGAAGAATTAACAGATGAAGAAAAAATAAATCTTGAAGTTTTAAATAAAGGTTTAAGTGAAATATCCGCAAAAAAGGAAGAAATGTCTTCTGGATTAACTTTGATCAATGAAAAGTTAAATGAAGTTGAAAAAGAAGAATTAACCTTAAATGCAAAAAAAGAAGAAATAGTTGTACAAAGTGAACAAATAGCACAAGGAAAGGCAATTTTAACAACCCAGATGAATAAAGCTAGAGCACAGCTTAATAGTGGAGAAAAGACTATTAATCAAAGTATTATTGAACTGGAAGATAGTAAAAAGAAGGCCTATGAGGAGACAGATTTAGGGGCAGCTATATCAACTAAGATGATTTCGGGTATATTGGCAGCTCAAAACTTTTCTATGCCTGCAGGTTATGTTAGTGAAAAGGATGTAGACTATCTAGTAAAAGTAGGCAATAAAATAGCTGATGTTGAGGAATTAAAAGGATTATTATTATTTGATACAGGTGTTGAAGCCGTAGGAAAAGTATATCTTGATGATGTAACAGAAATTAAATTAAAGAATAATTCAGATAAGATTTATGCAAAAGTAAATGGAAATAATGCGGTAATGCTTACCTTCCAAAAACAAAGTGATTTTTCTACTTCAAATGTATCTAAAAGTATTTGGGAAAAGATAAACAAAATAAAAGATGAAAATAGTGATATTAATATTACTGCATTAATGGATCAGGGAGAATATATTGATATTGTTGTGGATTCTGTATTAAATAATATTTTATATGGTGGATTATTAGCTATTTTAATACTAATTATATTCCTAAGAGATATAAAACCAACAATTATTATAGCATTATCAGTACCTATAAGTATTGTATTCGCAATAGCACTTATGTACTTTACAGGAATTTCAATAAATATTATATCTTTGGCAGGACTAGCCTTAGGGGTAGGGATGCTAGTAGATAACTCAATTGTAGTAATAGAAAACATCTATAGATTAAGAAACGAAGGAAGGTCTTCAGTAGAAGCTTCTATAGAGGGGGCTAAGGAAGTAGCAGGAGCAATACTTGCTTCAACCCTAACAACTGCCTCAGTATTCTTGCCTATTGTATTTACAAAAGGCTTATCAAGACAATTATTTACGGATATGGGATTAACCATAGCATATTCTTTGTTTGCTAGTCTGATTGTAGCTCTTACTTTAGTACCAGCTATGGCTTCTGGAATGTTAAAAAGGACTTCTGTAAAAGATAGTAAACTATTTGATAAATTTTTGGATAGATATAATAAGATATTAGAATGGTCATTGGTTCATAAAGCTATAGTTATGATTTTTGTAGTTATTTTACTAGGATTAAGTGGTTATTTTGCTGTGTCTATGGGTACTTCATTTATCCCAGATATGAAAGCACCACAAATGTCTTTAACTATAGAAATGCCTAAGGGAAGTAACTTTGTAGAAAAAACTGACATGGCTGATTTAGTTATAGAAAGAATTAGCGGAATTGAAGGAATAGAAACCATTGGTGCTTTCAACAACGAATCTGTGGGAGGAATGTTTGGTGGAGGAAGTGGCAATAGTTCAACATCGATGTATCTTCTTTTAGATGAAAGCAAGAAATTAGATAACAAAAGAATTGAAAAAGATATAGTCAAATTAACAGAAGATCTAGATGTAAATATAGTTATTAATTCATCTAATATGAATATGACAGCTATCGGTGGTTCAGGGGTAGAGATATTAGTAAAAGGTAGAGAATTAGATAAATTGCAAGAAATAGCAATAGATATATCTAAAGTCGTTGAAGATACAAAGGGAGTAGTTGATGTTTCAGCTGGTATGGAAGAAAATTTATCAGAAATGAGAATAGTTGTAAATAAGCAAAAGGCTATGGAAAATGGTTTAACAGTAGCCCAAGTATATTCAGCTATTAATTCCTTATTATCTAAAGGAAATACTGCTACAACTTTGTCTGTAGAAAATAAAGATTACCCAGTTATCATTATAGATGAAGAAAATATGTCTATAGAAAGAAGTGATTTAGAAAACTTAAAGATAACAGTTAACAATCAAGGTGAAGAAGAGGAAATATTAGTAGGAGATATTGCTAAGATTACGGAGCAAGAAGGCTTATCATCAATAAGAAGAAAATCTCAAAGCAGATATTTAGCAGTAACAGCAGGCATAGAGTCAGATTACAATATAGGCCTTGTAAGTAGGGAAATAGAAGATAAATTAAAGGATTATGAATTACCTGATGGCTATAATATAGAATTCTCAGGTGAAAATGAAATGATAAGAAATTCTTTAGAAGACTTAGTGAAAATGGTTTTATTAGCAATAGTCTTTATTTATCTAATAATGGTAGCTCAATTCCAATCCTTATTGTCACCATTTATAATAATGTTTACAATTCCATTGGCCTTTACCGGTGGATTATTAGCTTTAATAATTACAGGAAACGAATTAAGCTTGATTGCAATGTTAGGTTTCTTAGTATTATCAGGGGTAGTAGTAAATAATGGGATAGTATTTGTGGACTATACCAATCAACTAATTAGAGAAGGTCATAAAGTAAATGAAGCTTTAGTACTAGCGGGGAGAACTAGAATGAGACCAATTCTAATGACCGCCTTAACAACTATCTTAGGCCTATCCACATTATCTTTAGGTGTGGGAGTAGGGTCAGAAATGCTACAACCTTTGGCTATTGTGTCTATAGGAGGATTAGTATATGCAACAATTTTAACCCTAGTAGTAGTTCCTGTAATGTATAGTTCACTTCACAAAGATAAGCTAATCAATGCTGATATAGTAGGTGATAATTAAATGTTAGATTTTAATTATTCTGCCAAGGAGATAGCCATATTTAAGGGAGTAATAACTTTAACAGAAGAGGGAATAAACCCATATAATATAAAGGTATCTGATATTGCGAAAGCTGCAGATGTTGGAAAAGGTACCATATATGAATATTTTTCTTCTAAGGAAGAGGCCATATCCAAGGCTATTTTATACAACATTAATAATGAGATAAGTTCTGGATATGAAAGAATTATGAGTAAAAACGACTTTAAAGACAAATATTATGAAATATTAGAAATGATAAAAGAAGGTTTTGGAAATAGCTTATGTAGCTTTAATATCCTATTATCTTCAGGTGGCCTTCATGAATTTTATAAGTATCTAATGGATGGCGAATATGATTTATCTCAATTTGTATCAAAGATAGATAATATAATTGATGATTTACTGAAAACAGGCATATCAGAAAATATTATTAGTACGAAAGAAGATGAATATTACCAAAGGATGGCTATTAGAAGTTGTGTAACAGGCTTCTCACAATATGTGGGCAGCAAAGATTTATATGGTGATATAGGCCTGCAAGAAGCCATGGATGTATCATATAGATTGCTCCTAAAGACACTAAATTAGTGCGCCGGGGACGGTTCTTTTCGCACCAATATTAGGCAAATAAAAAAGG
>CAZAGS010000128.1:0-4605 GCA_964484955.1 uncultured Tissierellaceae bacterium | reverse complement strand
TCTGATTTAGGAATTTCAATATTACCAGCTATAATCTCTCCAATAATATAATCTCTTAATGGATGATTTAAGTCAGCTCCAATAACTTCCCAGTTATTATCAGCTATTGGCTCTATTACTTCACTTTCTCTTATATGATCAGCTATATAACTTCTTAAAGATTTAGGATCTGATTCAAAATATGGTTGACCACTTATAATACCCATATCTGTTAATCCACCAAATCTATAATTATTTATAGCTAATTTTAGTGTATCTTCATCTTTTAATAATTCACCTTTAAACATTAAGTCCACAATTCTCTCTCCTGCTGGCTTGGATATATCTATTTTATAATCCACACCTTGGAACATATCATAATTATAAGCCCTAATATTAGGGTTAAAACTAATATTAATATCTCCAGGAACAAAAGTATTATAATAGGAAGCTGACCACTCCATATAGGCCTTAAGTTCAGCACCTGTAACTTCTATACCTACTAATGTATTAGGATACTTGTATATTTCAAATATACTAGCATAAGTTAAATCTCCAGCTCTTAGATTAGATCCTGGAGCAAATAATGCCGCTGCTGCTACATCTGCACCAGTTGCTTTAAGTTGAACATCATTAATAAGGTCAATTACTCCTGTATCTTTTAATTGAGCTTCAGGAATTCCTGGAATTTCTGGTGCAGGAGCAAAATCCTCACTTGCTGTACCAATAACTTCCGTTAAGAAATCTAAAGTTTTATCATGATACTCCTTAGCATATTCTTTTAATTCTTCTGATGCTGCATATTCTTTTACATCAATAATATCTACTTCACTTTCTAAAACTGTCCAAACACCGTCTTTTTCTGTTAATTCAAAGTCAAATTTAACTACTTGACGGCCTGCATCTCTAGCTGCACCAACTAGGGTATCACCAATTTTATGTTTTTCAGTTGAGTGTGCATGTCCTGTTATTACTGCTGCTATTTCAGGGAACTTAGCCACAATTTCATCTGCACCATCTCCGCCATATTCAGATGTATATCCAATATGGGTAGCTAATACTATTAGATCTACACCCTCCGCTTTCATTTCAGCAATATGTTTTTCCGCTGACTCTAATGGGGATGCAAATTTAAGGTCTGTTACCTTAGGTCCATCCCACCTTGGGATATTCGGATTTGTAAGGCCTAAAATACCAACTTTTACTCCTGCAACCTCCTTAATTACATAAGGCTTAACTAAATAAGACCCATCCTTTGCATAAGTAGCGTTGGCTGCCAACATAGGAAATTCAGCTTCCTCTTCAATTTTCTCAACCATATCAAGACCAAAGTTAAACTCATGATTTCCTAAAGTCATAGCATCATACTTCATAAAGTTCATTACATCAATAACTGGATGCTTTAATTCCAAATCAAAGTTGTACAAATCATCAGATAAAATGGTACCTTGGATAGTATCCCCATTATCTAGCAATAGAGTATTAGGATTAGCTGCTCTGGCTTCTTCTACTACTGCATATACCTTAGCCATACCCGTATCCTCAGTTTCCTTCCCATCTTCATAGGACCAATTGTAGATATTAGCATGTAAATCTGTTGTAGCTAAAATTGTAATCTTTACTGTTTCAGCTTCTGCATTAACAATAGCAGGACTAAATATGCCTATTATAAGCATAAAAGCTATTGCTAAAGATAGAAACCTTTTGTTCTTCAAAAACATTGCCATTCCTCCTTTTAGTTTTAGTGCTTATATATGTATTCGACGGATTTATTAAAAGTCCTCTTTTTTTTAGGAATTATTTTAAAAGAAAAGAGGAGATTCTCACGCTACGCTCAGAATGACAAAACTTGATGTGTCCGTCATCCTGAGTCTTGCAGCATAATCACTGCTAGCGAAGGATCTCCTCTTAAAATCTTTTAATCTTTTTATTGTGATTTGTGCATTGTGAACTGTGAATTATTTATCTTACTACTATCACATCTATATCTCCCGCATTGTTAAGACTTATAGATACCTTGTCTCCTTCTTCTACTTCACCAAATTCTAATGCATCTCTTAAAATATAATAATCTTTATTTACCTTTTTAGAATCTTCTAAAAGTACCCATCTAGCTCTTGAAGATGAATATCTGTCTATTTCTATTACCTTAAACACTTCATCATTTTTTGGTATTTTAGTCATAACTTCTACCACAGCTTTATCTCCATCTACACCTAACTCTACAATATCGCCTGGCATTAATGCAGGTAAATTGGCATATTTGTCAATATTTCTTTTAATTGTAGTTCCATATATATCTTTACCTTCAATTACCTTATCTCTTCCTGGAGTAAATTTGTAGGTTAATTCTATAACTTCTTTAGTTAATTTAGAATTTGCATTTTCAAAATTAGTAAACACTATAGTATGTGCTACTACTGCTTCGTTTCCATATTTAATATTACCTAAATTCATTATGCTGAAATCTTTATTTGAAATAATATGTGCCTTTAGATTTGAATTAGGTTTTACATTTGCAATTATATCATCTATAGTGGTTCCAACTATCTTAGGAACTTTATTCCCATCCACTTCTATAATAAATACATTAGCATTATTTATCTCAAAGTTGCTAAATAGATTTCCTGGTTCTTCTAATCTTATTAGAGATTTGCTTAATTCAAAATTGCCTTTAGCTGATTTCGCTACAGCTTTAGCTTTTGCATTAATATTAGCCGCTGTATCCATTCTTACCATTTTGTTTATTCGTGTTCCTTCTTTCATAAGGTAAACTAAGTCTCCCCTATTGAAATCACCAATTGCTCTATTTGTATTAGAACCTAAAAAGTTTAATACAGAATCAAACTCTACTACAATTGTGGAACTTCCATTGTTTGGTCCTATTACATTGGCACTTCTTCTATCAGTTTCCTCAATAACAAAAACACCTTCATCATATTTAATATTACCTATTATTGATTGTAAATTATCATTAGCATCTAATAATAGGGTTACTTTTTCATTTCTTAGTGGATCTAAGTCTAAATTTCCTCCATTTGCAAATAGAGTAAAGAATCTAATTCCGTCTAATGAATAAACTGGTCTTCTCTTATTAGTTTCAACAACTAGGTGATTTTCACCATCTACTTGTATAAAACTATTGGAAACACTTTCTTTATATCTTTCATATATACCACTTGTAGCTGCATCAGTTCTAACTATAGCCTTATCTCTATCATAAATATGAACAACGTCATTAGCTTTTATATCTTTTAATTCTAAAGTTTTAAATCCTTTTTCAGTATAGCCTAATACTGTATAAGGCATAACTCTAGTTACTGTGCCATTAGCATCATCTCTATAAATATGAAGCACTTCACCTTTCTCTAATGTTTCTTTTATAGGAGCTATATCTTCAAAGTTAAATGAATCTATAAATAATATAGAATTTCCCTTCATAGTTACATTAGAAAAATCACTAGTAAATTCTTTAGACTTACCTACTTTTTCAAAATAATCTTTCATACTTCTATATTCTGTATCATTATGAAGTACTGCCACTAACTTATCCATAGTATTAGTATATCTGTTAGTATCTCTAACTCCATAGGTCTTTCCATTAATAGTTATTTCATCTTTATTTACACTAGTAGGACCTGTTAAATATGAATAGGTCTCATCTATAGCAAATCTAGATACTTCATTATTTTCATTAATAGTTACATTAATTACTTTACCTAATAAGTGATTTGTATCACCTTTTACATCTTTTAACTTTATACGTACATTGCTTCCTGTATCATATCTATAACTAGCTGAACCAGAATTTCTTTCAATTACTTCAATTGCTAATTCATCTTTATCTAGGCCGTTAACTCTTGTATTTTCAATTACTATACCCTTATAGGCTTCTAATCCTTTATCTAAATCTTTAGCCATTAAATTGTAAATCATTTCAAAGATTGTTCCTCTATTAGCCTCTAAATTATAAGAAGAAATATTTATATCTTTTAATATTCCTACTTCTAAAGCCTTTTGAATATAAGGAACTTCCCATGGTACCAAAGGATTTTCTGCTGGAATATCTCCATTTACAACAACCAACATCTTAATGATCTCAGCATAGGTAATTTTTCCATCAGGTTTAAAAGTACCATCAGGATAGCCATTTACCACTTTATTATATGCAACTACATTAATATAGCCATTAGCCCAATGAGTGGTTGGAACATCTTTAAATTGACTCTTTGTAGATTTATAGCCCGTAGCCAAAACCTCCAAATCTTGTACTCTTACTATCATTGCTGCTGCTTCTGCTCTTGTAATATCCTTTTCTAATCCAAATGTTCCGTCATCGTAGCCTTCTACTAAACCCTTTTCAATAAGCCAGTCCACTTTCACATTATCAGTTGGTGCAGCATTAGCCATTGTAAATGTACCTAGAACCATTACTAATGCTAAAATTAAAGATAAATATTTTCTGTCCATAATAATCCTCCTTTTATCTTTTGAATCTAACACTATATATATTCCCAAATGAAAACACTCTCAACCAAAAAATAACAATTGTAACCATTTCGTAAATAATTTGTTTATGATTTAACGAATAAGAAGTCAATTGGCCTTTCTAAACCTAATAGTCCC
>CAZAGS010000127.1:0-4666 GCA_964484955.1 uncultured Tissierellaceae bacterium | reverse complement strand
ATATACAAGCAACAAAAATTATACAAGTAAGACAACAAATAAATGAAATTCTTGCGGAAAGAACTGGGCAACCACTAGAAAAGATTGCAAAAGATACAGATAGAGATTTTTATATGACTGCTACAGAAGCAGTTGAATATGGTATAATAGACGAGGTAATTGTAAAGAAAAAAGATTAAGAGAGGTGTCGGTATGGCTAAAAATGATGACAAGCAGCTACGATGCTCATTTTGTGGGAAACCCCAAGATCAAGTCAGAAGACTTATAGCGGGTCCTAATGTTTATATATGTAATGAATGTATAGAATTATGTACAGAAATTATTGAAGAAGAGTTTGTAGAGAGTTATGACTATGATATGGATGAAGTTCCAATACCTTCTGCAATAAAAGATACACTAGATGATTATGTAATAAAACAAGAAAGAGCAAAAAGGGTTTTAGCAGTAGCTGTATATAACCATTATAAAAGAATTAACAAAAAACCTAGCAGAAAAGATAATATCGAATTACAAAAAAGTAATATAGTAATGCTTGGGCCTACAGGTTCTGGTAAAACATTACTTGCTCAAACACTGGCTAGAATACTTGATGTTCCATTTGCAATAGCGGATGCTACTTCATTAACTGAAGCAGGATATGTTGGAGAAGATGTAGAGAATATTATTTTAAAATTAATACAGGCTGCTGATTATGATATAGAAAGAGCAGAAAAAGGCATAATCTATATAGATGAGATAGATAAAATTGCCAGAAAAAGTGAAAACCCATCCATAACAAGGGATGTTAGTGGTGAAGGTGTACAACAAGCCCTACTAAAAATCATAGAGGGTACAGTTACTAATGTACCACCACAAGGTGGAAGAAAGCACCCACATCAAGAGTTTATACAAATAGACACTACTAACATTTTATTTATTGTAGGTGGGGCATTTGATGGCTTAGATAAGATTATTCAAAACCGTGTAGGAAAGAAACTTATGGGCTTTGGAGCAGATGTGGTTTCCCAACAAGAAGTCAAGTTAGGTGAATTACTAAAACAATTACAACCAGAAGACTTATTGAAATTTGGTTTAATTCCAGAGTTTGTAGGTAGACTACCAATTATGGTTACCTTAGAAGAATTGGATGAGGAATCATTAGTAAAAATCCTTACTCAACCTAAAAATGCATTAGTAAAACAATATAAAGAACTGCTTGCTATGGATAATGTAGAGTTAGAATTTGACGATGAAGCACTTAAAACCATAGCTAAAAGGGCAATTGAAAGAAAAACTGGTGCTAGAGGTCTACGTAGTATTATAGAGGAAACTATGCTAGATATTATGTATGAAATTCCTTCTAGAGAAGATATAGAAAAATGCTTAATTACAAAAGATACTGTTGAAAATAAAGGAGAGCCTACCTTAGTGCTTTCCGATGCTAAGAAAAGAAGTAAAACAAAAAAGTCTAATAATAAGGAATCAGCATCATAAGGCTCACATAAGTGAGCTTTTTCCTTGTATCTAAATTTAAAGGTGGGATAATTATATGCCTAATAAATATACAACTGAATTAAAAACACTACCATTAATACCTCTAAGAGGAATATCAATTTTCCCTCATATGGTAATTCACTTTGATGTAGGTAGAGAAAAGTCCATAAATGCACTTGAACAAGCTATGTTAGATGATTCACTTATCCTTTTATGTACTCAAATCGATCCTAAAATAGATGAGCCATCTACTGATGAATTCTATCATTTAGGAACTATAGCCAAAGTAAAACAAATGTTAAAATTACCTGGAGGAAGTATTAGGGTTTTAATAGAAGGTATTAATAGGGGTAGAGTTCTTACTATAAGCCAAGAGGAACCATATTTGATTGCAGATGTGGAAGAATTAACTTATATACCTGAAGAAGTTGAAAAAGACAAAGATATTGAAGCTGCAATGAGATTAGTAATAAGTGATTTTGAAGACTATATTGCCTTAAACACTAAGGTTAGTCCAGAAACATTACTAACTATTACAGATATTGAAGATCCAGGTAGATTAGCAGATGTTATAGCCTCATATATATTTTTAAAGCAAGAAGATAATCAAAAAGTTTTAGAAACACTAAATTTTTATGAAAGATTAGAAGTTCTTCATGGAGTTTTACAAGAAGAAATAGAGTTACTAAAAATTGAAGATAAAATAAATCAAAGAGTAAAAAAGCAAATCACT
Source organism: uncultured Tissierellaceae bacterium (assembly GCA_964484955.1). Classification (GTDB taxonomy): domain Bacteria; phylum Bacillota; class Clostridia; order Tissierellales; family Tissierellaceae; genus CAYZDC01. The sequence goes on along the minus strand of CAZAGS010000127.1, from coordinate 2,460 downwards.
AAGATTCAAAAGGATTATTACCTTAGAGAACAATTAAAGGCTATTCAAAAAGAATTAGGTGAAGATGATGATACTCAAAATGTGGCAGATGAATATACTAAAAAGTTAAAGAAAATAAAGATGCCTAAAGAAATTAAGGTGAAAGCCTTAAAAGAAGTAGATAGACTTTTAAAGACTTCACCTAATTCACCTGAAACTGGTGTTATAAGAACCTATTTAGATTGGATAGTGGACTTGCCTTGGGATAAAGAATCCAAGGGCAAAATAGATATTAAGAAAGCTAGACAGATTTTAAATGAGGACCACTACGGATTAGATGATGTTAAAGAAAGAATATTAGAATTTATAGCAATAAGAAAATTAACAAATAGTATGAAAGGTCCAATTCTATGTTTAGTAGGACCACCTGGTGTAGGAAAAACCTCAATTGCTAGATCAATTGCTAAATCACTAAATAGAGAGTTCGTAAGAATGTCCTTAGGTGGGGTAAGAGATGAAGCAGAGATTAGAGGACATAGAAGGACTTATATTGGTGCCATGCCTGGAAGCATTATAGGTTCAATAAAAAAAGCAGGTACAAAAAATCCTGTATTCTTATTTGATGAAATAGATAAAATAGGGAATGACTATAGAGGAGATCCTGCAAGTGGATTATTAGAGGTATTAGATCCTGAGCAAAACAATACATTTACAGATCACTTTTTAGATGTACCTTTCGATTTATCTAAAGTGTTCTTTGTAACTACAGCAAATAACACACAATCTATACCAGCACCATTATTGGATAGAATGGAAGTTATAAGGATCAGTGGTTATACCGATGAAGAAAAACTTCAAATATCCTTAAGGCACCTATTACCAAAACAAATAAAAGAACATGGTTTAAATGAAGAAAATATAGTAATAGATGATTCTGCTATTGCCAGTATTATAGATTATTACACTAGAGAAGCAGGTGTTAGAAATCTAGAAAGAAATATTGCTAGTGTGTGTAGAAAAATAGCTAAAAAGATAGTGGAAGAAAAGATAAAAACTGTTGAAATAAATGGAGAAAATATATCTGATTACCTTGGGGCCAAAAAATATCGATTTGATCAATTAGATGAAAAAGACCAAATAGGTGTAGCTAATGGGTTGGCCTGGACACAAGTTGGTGGTGAAACCCTATCTGTAGAAGTAAATACTATGAAGGGTACTGGCAAGACTCAATTAACAGGTAAATTAGGAGATGTAATGAAAGAGTCAGCTATGACTGGAATCTCTTATATTAGAGCAAATTCTCAAATTCTAAATATAGAAGCAGATTTTTATAAAGAAGTGGATATTCATATTCATGTACCAGAAGGAGCAATACCTAAAGATGGACCATCAGCAGGTATAACCATAGCAACAGCTGTAATATCAGCCCTTTCTAATACTCCAATAGATAGAGAATTGGCTATGACTGGTGAAGTAACCTTAAGGGGAAGAGTATTGCCTGTAGGTGGTATAAAGGACAAAGTTCTTGCTGCCAATAGAATGGGTATTAAGAAAATATTGTTACCAGCAGATAATAATAAGGACTTAGACGGTATACCAGAGGCTATTCGTAATAAAATAGAATTTGTAATGGTCAAAGATATGAATCAAGTTTTAGATCATGCATTAGTGAAGAGGGTTAAAGATGAAAATAATTAGTTCAGACTTGCATGCCATAGCAGTTGGCCCAAAACAATATCCAGCTGATGATCTACCAGAAATTGCATTTGCTGGTAGATCTAATGTTGGGAAATCTTCTTTTATAAATACAATGATTAATAGAACAAATTTAGCTAGAACCAGTGGAAAACCAGGCAAAACTAGAACTATAAATTTCTATATTATAAATGATAAATTTAGATTGGTAGACCTGCCAGGATATGGCTATGCCCAAGTATCAAAATCTGAAAAAGAAAAATGGGGACATATAATTGAAGAGTATTTATCTAGTCGAGAAAATTTAAAAGAAATAGTTCTAATAGTAGATATGCGACATGAACCAACAAACCAAGACTTGATGATGTATGAATGGATTAAAAGTTATGGTTTTTCTGGGCTTGTAGTTGCTACTAAAGCAGACAAAATATCTAAGGCAAACTGGCAAAAGCATACTAGTATAATTAGAAAAAAACTTGATATTAAGGATAATGATTTAATAATCCCTTTTTCTGCTTCAAAAAAAATTAACATAGATAAGTTCTGGAAGATATTTGAAGACAGACTAGACAAAGAAAAAACCAGCAGGCCATAGGGCTTGCTGGTTTTATAAGTACTTTTTAAGCTTGGGTGAAACTGTTTACAGTTTCTACACACTACTGTAAGGAGGCTCTCCTTATAATTTGGAAAATAAATCTTGAGTTGCTCCACATACTGGACAAACCCAATCTTCAGGTAAATCTGTAAATGCAATACCTGGTTCTATTCCTTGATCTGGATCTCCTT
>CAZAGS010000126.1:0-4697 GCA_964484955.1 uncultured Tissierellaceae bacterium | reverse complement strand
TTAAAGAATAAAGCCTGTAAAGTTGCTAATAGTGATAGTCCAGTATTTGTCTTTGGGGAAACTGGAACTGGTAAAGAACTCTTAGTTCAAGGACTACATAATATAAGTAATAGAAAAGATAAACCCTTCATAGCTCAAAACTGCGCTGCTTTGCCTGAAAATTTATTAGAGAGTTTACTATTTGGAACAGTTCAAGGTTCTTTTACTGGAGCCAAGGATAAAGAAGGATTATTTGAACTAGCCGATGGTGGAACCTTGTTTTTAGATGAGTTAAATTCTATGAACTTAAACTTACAATCTAAGCTTTTACGGGTACTTCAAGATGGAATGATTAGAAGAGTAGGTAGTGTAAAGACAAAACATGTTGATGTTAGAATAATTGTAGCAACAAATGTGGAACCAAAGATTCTTTTAGAAGAACGAAAACTTAGGGAAGACCTATATTATAGGTTAAATGTAATATACTTCCATGTGCCAGCTCTTAGACATAAGAAAGAAGATATTCCAGAGCTAGTAAACCATTTCCTACAAATATCCAATAAGAAGATGAACAAAAATATAAAAGAAGTCCATAGTGAAGTCTTGAATAACTTTCAAAAACACAATTGGCCAGGTAATATTAGGGAATTAGAAAACACTATAGAAAGTGCAATGAATTTTGCTGATGGTGATATCTTGACTATGGAAGATATGCAAACCCAAAGTACACCGCCAATAATTACTGAAGTTATAGTAAATCCTTCTTCACCTACTATTCCAAAGGGAAAGAGCTTAAAGTATGCTGTAGAAGAATTTGAAAAATATTTAATAAAGACAGCCCTAGAAGAAACAGATAATAATTGTGCGCAAGCAGCAAGAAACTTAAAAATGCCTAAACAAACTCTTCATGGAAAAATAAAAAGATATGAATTAGAATGTAATGAAAACAGATAGTCCTAAGTCTAAGACATTCATAATAAAACAGAAGTCTAAAGTACTATATATAGTACTTTAGACTTCTGTTTTATTTATAATATCAGCGTAACCGTTATATTTAGGTGATTCACAAGGTTGGCACAGAACTTGCGTGTATATATAGATGGATTAAGTTGTTGGTTTAGTAATCCAAAAATCTTTCATTTGTGAAAACGTTATTTTAAAGACAATGAAAGTGATAGGCAAAAATTATTATAGGAGGTGTCCAGAGCTAAATTTACATTTGTGCAAGAAAACGCAATAATATCTTATAGGGAGGAATATTATAATGAACGCTTTAAACAATTTTGTTAATTGGGCTAATGGTTATATCTGGGGCGTAGGTATGCTTATACTTATAGCGGGTTCAGGTATTTACTTTTCAGCAAGACTAGGTTTTTTTCAATTTGTTCGTTTTAAAGATATGTGGACTCGTGTTTTTGAAAAAGGTGATTCTGATTCTGGAATATCTTCATTTGCATCTTTCAGTACGACCATGGCTATGCGTATTGGTACAGGAAACATAGCAGGTGTTGCTGTAGCAATTTATGCTGGTGGTCCTGGTGCATTATTTTGGATGATACTTATAGGTATGACTAACTCTGCAGTTTGTTTTGCTGAAACTACATTAGGACAACTTTATAAAGTTCGTGTTGATGGTGAGTACCGTGGTAGTGGTGCACATTGTGCAGAGAGAGGTCTTGGCTGGAAAGCATATGGTACCTTTATGGCTATAGTACTAGGTTTGGCTACTGCTATATTTATGCCAGCAGCTGCTACATATACAATTTCTGATGCATTCCAACAAGCAACAGGTGCTCCTATGGCACTGACATCAGCTATTATTGCTATATTACTATTTATAACAGTTTTTGGTGGTATAAAGCGTATTAGTTCAGTAGCTTCTGCAATAGTTCCTTTTATGACAGTGGTTTACATGGCGCTTGTTGTTGTAGTACTAGTATTAAATATTACAAGAGTTCCTGCAGTATTTTCAAGTGTTTTCTCAGCAGCATTTGGATTAAACGCTTTATTTGGTGCTTCCATAGGAACTGCTATTCAACAAGGGGTTAAACGAGGTACGTTTTCATCAGCTTCAGGTATGGGTGAAGCTACTCCACCAGCTGCTGCTGCAGAAACTAGCCATCCTATTAAAATAGGATTATCAAATGCTGCAGGAGTATGGTTAGATACAGTAGTTGTATGTACGGCTACAGGATTATTGATTCTTTTATCTGATACTTATAATACAGCAGGAGGTTATTTAGGTAGTGGTATGACAGCTGGTGTTGAAGGTGGAGTAGGATACGTTCAAGCCGCTGCATCTACGGTAATGGGTGGTTTTGGAAATATATTTATTGCATTTATGCTTTTATTATTTTCATTCACATGCTTACTTAGTTACTATTATGAAGCAGAAACATCACTAATGTATCTGTTCCAAAAACCGGAACAACAAACAGTTCGTAAATTATTAAGAAGAACTTTACAGTTTGGTATGCCTGTTCTTGTATTTTTCTGGGGTATATTAGAATCTAATACAGCTTGGAACCTTTCAGACTTTGCTCTTGGTACGACTACATGGGTTAATATGTTAGTAGTTATCTTATTATTCCCAAAATGTGTTGCTTTGTACAAGGACTATGTAGAGCAAATGAAAGCTGGCCAAGATCCTTACTACAATCCTGATAAACTTTCTTGGAAAGGCGTGGATGTAGAACTTTGGAGAGAAATTAATGCTAAAAGAATAAAGGTTTCTAGCAAATAATAATTAGGCTTAGAAATTTACTTTTAAATAGTAAATTTCTAAGCCTTTGTTTCTGATCAATAGAAGGCTAATTTATAGGGGAGTCCTAAAAATAGGACCATTTATCTTTTCAAACTTTTTTAGTACGAAATTTGGTCCGGAGAGTTTTTTATATTCCTCCTAAGTAATGGAAATTAGACATTTAACAATTTTTGCAAGTTGGCACAGAACTTGCTTATATATAAGGTGGGTGATGATATGGAAGGTCAAGTATTTAATATAATGAAATACGCAGTGCATGATGGACCAGGAATAAGAAATACTGTATTTTTAAAAGGTTGCCCCTTAAACTGTTGGTGGTGCCATAATCCTGAAAGCCAAGAATTAAAACCACAGCTTACATTTTTTCCCAATCGTTGTATAGGATGTATGGATTGCATTGCAGCCTGTAAAGAAAATGCTATTAAAGCTGTAGATGGAAAAGTAGTAACTGATCTTGATAAGTGTAAAAACAATGGAGATTGTACTTTGGTTTGTTTTGCTGAAGCTAGAGAAATGGCAGGACAATCCATGTCAGTAGATCAAGTAGTAAAAGAGCTTTTGAAAGATAAAATATTTTATGATGAATCTGGTGGAGGAGTAACATTTTCTGGTGGGGAACCTTTGGTACAAAAGACATATTTGCTAGAACTATTAAAAGAAATGAAAAAGTTAGGAATACATACCACTATAGATACATGTGGCTATGCTTCAAGTGAGACAATTAAAGAAGTTGCAGGATTAACAGACTTATTCTTATTTGATTTAAAACATATGAATAGTGAAAAACATGAAAAGTACACAGGAGTACCTAATGATTTGATACTGGAAAACCTTAACATTCTACATAGTATGGGAAAAGAAATAATTATTAGAATACCTATTATACCAGGATTTAATGATAGTGATGAGGAATTAAATGAGTTGAGAAATTATATTGCTACATTAAAGAATGTTAAAGAAGTAAATTTATTGCCTTATCATAATATAGGACAAGAAAAATATAATAGAATTGGAAAGCCTTACAAAATGAAAGATGTTAAAGAGCCAAGTCAAGATGATATGGAATATGCAGCAAATATAATGAATGGTAATGGTATAAAAGTAAAAATAGGAGGATGATTTTTATGAATGAAAGAGTAAAAGTATTAAGACAAAGAAGTTTGGATGCAATACCAACAATTTCAATGGAAAGAGCACAATTAGTAACAAGAGCTTATAAAAAGTATCAAGGTAAGGTTTCTATTCCAGTACTTAGAGCACTTTCTTTTAAAGAGCTTATGGAAAACAAGACCATATTTATTGATGATGGTGAGCTTATAGTAGGTGAAAGAGGACCAAGAGCTAAGGCAACACCAACATATCCTGAATTATGTTGTCATACTATGGAAGATTTGGATACAATGGATATTCGAGAAAAGGTATTTTTTAAAGTAGATGATGAAGCGAAGAAAATTCACCAAGAAGAAATCATTCCATTTTGGAAAGGAAAATCTACTAGAGACTTGTTATTAGATCAAATGTCTGATGAGTGGAAAGAATGCTATGCTGCTGGTATTTTCACAGAATTTATGGAGCAAAGGGCACCTGGTCATACAGTAGGAGACGATAAAATATTTAACAAAGGATTCTTAGAGTTTAAAAAAGAAATTCAAGAACAAATGGCCAAAATTGACTTTATGAATGATTTTGATGCATATGATAAAAATGAGCAATTAAAAGCTATGGAGATATGTTGTGATGCTATAATAACATTTGGAAAAAGACATGCAGAAGAAGCTAGAAGATTAGCTCAGTTAGAAAATGATGAAGCGAGAAAAGTTGAATTAATCCAAATCGCTGAAATATGTGACCATATACCAGCTCATGCACCTAGAAACTTCCATGAGGCATTACAAGCATATTGGTTTACACATCTATCAGTTGTTACTGAACTTAACACATGGGATGCATTTAG
>CAZAGS010000125.1:0-4727 GCA_964484955.1 uncultured Tissierellaceae bacterium | reverse complement strand
ATTTATGTCCAAATATCTTATTATTGGGTATATATAATATAATTGAGTTTTAAAATAATACTAAAAACGAGGAGAGATTTCATGAATATAGTAAATTGGCAAGATGTTTTAGATTTTTGGTTCCATCCTGATAATGTAGAATTACATTTTTCTGGTGGTGAGGACTTTGATGAAAAGATTCGTAGTAAATTTTTAGATACATGGAAAGCTGCATCTGAAGGTCTACTATTCTCTTGGAGAGAAGATATTAAAGGCAGACTTGCAGAGATAATTGTATTAGATCAATTTTCTAGAAACTTATTTAGAGATGATATTAGAACATACACACAAGATAAGATGGCAATTGCACTAGCTCAGGAAGTAGTCCACCATCCAGATTATGATAAATTATCTGTTGACGAAAAGAAATATATTTTACTTCCATTTATGCACTCTGAAAGCTTGGAACTTCACGATTGGGCTCAGCAACATTTTCTAGCACTAAATGATGATAATTTCATGCATTATGAGAATATGCATAGGGCAGTCTTAGAAGAATTTGGACGTTATCCATATCAAAATGCAGATTTAGGTAGAGAGTCTACAGCTGCAGAGTTAAAATCTTTGGAAGATAATGCAGATGGATATTATAGTTAGTAAAAAATGGCTATCAATTTCTGATAGCCATTTCTTACACCTTTTGTTTTGTTTTAGAAAAGTAAAGTCCTATAGTTAAAAATACAACTCCAAATAATACTTGCATCAATAATTCATATCTAATCTGACCAAAGGAATTTACAGCCATTTCATTTATTCTTACAAAATAATAGGTTGGGAAAAATTTAGCTATTGCTAATACTTTTTCGCCTAAAAATTCTTGAGGTACTAGAACTCCTGAAATAAATGAAGTTCCCAAACTTGCTACTGTACTTACTCCATTAATTACAAATCTACTGGTTGTTAAATTGTTTATTAAAAAGGTAAAGCATAGAATAGAAAATGAAAATACATAAAGATTAACTACATGTTTTAAAAAATCTACTTCCCCAATATGTTTGCCTTTTAAAGCTATACTTCCCAATACAAAGATTGTGGTAATTAAAAGTCCTACTACTACTTGACCTAGATACATTTCTAGATTAAACCTTAAAAACGTTTTAGATGAGATATTCATTCTATCTTGGATTTCTTTGCTATTAAAATCTGTCATTATAAGTCCTATAACTGCTACATATATGGCAATAATCACATAGCTGGTAAAGTTAAAATAATATCTAAACCAAATATTAGCTCCATCCATTTTAGAACCATTAGTACTTTTTAAAAGTTCTACTTCTACTTCTTGATTTAAGGCAGTATTTACACCTGATAAATCAAATCTACCATCACTATACTTTGCATTTGCAAAAGCAAGGAATTTATTTACTTCATTTTCAATTTGTAAGGGTCTCATTTTTCTATCATCCCGAATTATTTCTATAGACCTTTGCTTATTCTCTACTAGAGTTTGAAAATCCTCTGGTATTAGAATAACTGCATCTACTACTTCTAAAAATATTTCATCTTTTATATAATCTAAATCATTATCCATTTTAGTCATGGTATTTTTCTCTTCTAGATATTGTATTAATCCAAGGGATAATTGGCTATTGCTCTCATCTACTACCCCTATATTTAAACGAGTCTCCATAAATGCGATTTCTTTGGATTCTGTATTTGCTCCATTTATTAATGACAATAGGAAGAATATCATTGTATATCCTATTATGACCCATTTTTGTCTTAAGGCACTTTTTATAAAATATTTAAATACTGTCATATTGATGCCTCCTTAAAAAGAGAAATGAAATCCCCAAGAGTATTATTGAGTATGCTACTAATAAAACTGCACCCTGGGTCAAGTTATTTGTGTTATCTAATAGATTTATCCTGTATAAACTATTGGTAATTATTGCTATAGGGTTCATTTTTGCTAGTATTGGAACGTTTTTTTCTATAAAGACCTTGGTAGCTGGACTCATTAGTCCTGATAAAAATGAAAAGAACATTGTAAATGCAATTGATATCATAACTTTTGTTCCTGGACTTTTCTTGTTGGAGGATCCAATAAAGAGACCCAGTGAAATTCCAAATAAATTACCTAAAACTATAAATATGCTGCTATAGGCCAGGTTAGTAAACAAGTTTAATTTCAATACATATTGTAAAAATAACAATAAAAGTATATTTGATGAAATATTTATTAAGAGGCCAACTATCATTCCTGATATTAAAAGTGTGGATTTTTTCAGGGGAGTAATGTTTATTCTGGCACCTATAGTGGATAAATTAGCTTGTGATAAAACGACAGCTTCAATGCCTGGAAATACTCCATAGGTTGATACCATAGCTATTAAAGAGAAAAATATTACTAACAATCCATTTGCCTGTTGAGTTCTACTAGTTAAATAATCTACTCCAAAATCTATATTTTTTGCTGATTCACCTAAGGATATGGTCTGTACAATCTGGTCTGATATGCCTTTGATTACTGTTTGGTTTAGTCCAGATTTATTTACTATAATGTTTAAATCTTCTTTTATATATCCGTCAATAGTTTCAGACTCTAAACTAGATGCTGCCAGACTTTGCTCTAATATAAGAACATTTACTACATCTATTTCTTCTAAAATAGAAGCTACAGGATTTCCTTTTTCTATACCAATATTAATAGTTTCTAATTCAGCATTTGTTATACCACTAAAAGCTACATAGAAAAATGTGGCTAATATTATTGGATACAATAGACCCCAAAAGGTAAAACTTATGTCTCTAAACATGTTCTTTCCTTGATACATGGAATTTCTAATTATACTTTTCATATTATTCTCTCAGCTCCTTCCCCGTTAGCTCTAAGAATACGTCATTTAAAGAAGGAAGTTGGCTATATAATTTGGTATAAATCAAATTATATTCATTAATAAATTCTAACAAATTTGAAATATTATTAATTCCATTTTCAAACTTTATAGTATATTCCTTGTTGGATTTTTCTACATCCATTACATGGGGAATAGATCTTAATTTATCAGATATATCTTCATCCAAATCTTCAAAACCTACTATTATTTTTTCCCTAGTACTTATCATAGCTTTTAAATCTTCGACACTGCCTGATACCAGAGACTTGCCTCGATCCATTATTATGATCCTATCACAAAGCATTTCTGCTTCTTCTAAATAATGTGTTGTATAAATGATGGTACTTCCCTCTTGATTTAGCCTTTTTATTCCTTCAAGTATAAAGTTTCTACTTTGAGCATCCACTGCTACTGTAGGTTCATCTAAGAATATTAGCTTTGGCTTATGTGATATTCCACAGGCTATATTTAGTCTTCTCTTTAGGCCACCGGATAATTTTTTAGGATAAAACTTCCTATATTCCTCTAACCCTACAAATTCAATTGCCTCTTTTACATATTGTTTTCTTAATTTATTGTCATCTATATAAAGTCCACAAAAGTAATCTATATTTTCTTCTACTGTTAGGTTTGCAAACAATGCTACTTCCTGAGGAACTACACCTATTTGTTTCTTAATACTGTAGGAATTTGGTGTCATTTCTTCCCCAAATACTTGGATATTACCTTTATCAAATTTTAGTAGTGATAAAATACAATTTATAGCAGTTGTTTTTCCACATCCATTAGGCCCTAAAAGTCCTAATATTTCTCCTTCTTCTACCTCCATATTAAAATGATCCAATGCTATTAGCTCTTTATACCTTTTGACTAAGTTTTCTGCTTTAACTATCATTTCCCCACTCCTCTCCTATTAACTACATTTTATCAGCTATATATAATAGAATGTAGTGTATAGAGTCACTACCTTATATGACAAATGTCACCTTTCATTGTATTTATAAGAAATTATATATATAATTAGATTAAATAAAGAACAAAGGAGATAGTTATGAGAAGATTTATTGAAAAATCAATTATTGCAGCTCTTTCCCTATATGCTACTTATAAGTTTCTGGAAGGTACAGATTTTGTTGTGTTTTTCCTAATCTCTATAGTTATTTCCATATCCTTGGACTTATTTACCCATAAGAAATATAGATATATATTGTATGGCCTATTTGTAGCCCTTATTTTGTATAATAATATATTCTTATACTATCTTCCTCTTATTTTTTACAATTTGTATTTGGATTTTAAATACTATAGTCTGTTTTCCTTAACCTTATTATTAATCCATTTTTCACCTATTATTTTGATTATTAATTTTATCTCTCTTTATTTTTCTCATTCTACAGATACAGTGGAAAACATAGTCTCAGAGTATAGAAGCATGAGAGATAATTTAAAGGAAGATACACTATATCTTAAAAAGTACAATGAACAATTAACCCTAGATAGGGAAAAAAATATCCACATTGCAATACTTACAGAGAGAAATAGAATAGCTAGGGAAATCCACGATTCAATCGGTCATGCGATTAGCAGCAGTATTTTGCAAGTAAAAGCAATAAAGATCACAGCTGGCAAAACAATGGAGGGTCCACTGGCTCAACTTCAAAACACTCTAAATAATGGAATGGACGACATTAGAAAAAGTCTGCAAGGCCTTAGGGATGAGTCCTTAGACTTAAAGAGTAGGATTGAAAACTTAATAGATGAAGTTCCTCATATAGATGTAGAGTTTATATATAATATAGATGATGACCTGGATTACAATTTAAAGTTTGATATTCTTTCAATAGTTAA
>CAZAGS010000124.1:0-4753 GCA_964484955.1 uncultured Tissierellaceae bacterium | reverse complement strand
GCATATTAAAAAATACTGTGCTGCTATTATTTCTAAAATATTATTTAATTCTTTTAATGGTATCTTGATTGAATTATTAGCTAAAATGCAGCCACCTGAGGCAGTTAACCAAATTTTAGTAGCATTTGGACTAGGTTTCCCCTTGCTTATATGTACATGAATTGGTTCAAAGTTTTCATTAGACCAGAAATAAATCAAATATCCCCCTATTCTAAAAAGACTAGGCAATTTGAATACCCCCTATTGAGGCATATTTATATAGAAGGTGTGCATTATGTCTAAGGATTTCATTGAAGTTTTCAATTTCTTCATCAGAATAACCTTCTATTTTTATCCAAGTATAATTAGGCAAAATACACCTTGCTGTATCAAATCCATGTTCTGTTGGCCGCTCAAAGTGAACTTCTACTTTCTTTACATCATTTTCTTCAATTATATGAGAATGAGTTATTTCTGTTTCATCTGCCAATGTAATATATGCATACATCATACATAAAACCTCCTAGCTTAATTATTTTCACTTATATTTATTATACCCTAATAGTGATAATCCTGTTTCAAATATATTGAAATCAAACTCTTTTTAAAATATATTATCTAAATATTAGTTTTTATAAAATCTATCTATATCTATACCATAGTTTTCTAAGAAGTTTTTTAAAGTTAAACTGTTTGAAAAATTGTTAGCAAAACTTATCATCATTCTCCTTAAGTCGTTTACATTGAATATAGAAGATTGAATATTATTTAAGATATATTCTTTAGCTATTCTTTCTAGTTTAATATGACAACCAGCAGGCATATTAGGAAAATCATCATTTATTTCCTCTTTAATGCCACGTCTAGTTTTTCCAAGCAGAGCTCTAAGTTTAAAACTAAAATCATAGTTAGTATGAGCTTGTCCTACAAAATCTAATACCGTTAAGGCTTCTTTATCTTCAGATAACCTTAGTCCTCTTCCAAGTTGTTGGATAAATACTGTAAGCGATTCGGTTGGTCTTAGAAAAAGCACAGTATCAATATCTGGAATGTCTACCCCTTCATTAAACAAGTCTACTGTAAAGATACAATTTATATCTCCTTTTTGTAATTTAGATTTAGCTTTGTTTCTTTCATCTTGATTACTATTAGAATGCAATGAAATCGAAGGAATCCCTACTTCATTGAATGAATTGGCCATAAAATTAGCATGATTTATACTCACACAAAATCCAAGCGCCTTAAAGCTTTCCATATCTTTTAGATATCTATTCATAGTGTCTATTATGACTTGTACTCTTTGGTTTGACTTTGTATATACATTCTCTAGTTCACTGATATCATATCCACCTCTAAAATAATCAAGAATATTATTTCCATCCATTCTTTCATGGGTGGCAGTAAGTCCAAGTAAAATTTTAGATTTATTTTGCTGTTTTATTAATTTCCGACTCACTCTCTTTAGCAATTCTATGAGTCTTTAGTCCAGCACGCTTACATCATGCTTTCTCACTTTATATATGCTTTGCCACAGATTTTAGTTTATTCTTTAATCTTTAATACATATATCAGATGTATTTCTAGTCCAAATATAGATACTCACTATACTTGCAACAGTTAAGAGTATTAATTTTAGTGTAGTAATATTTATAATAAATATTACCGAAAATCCTATGGTAATCCATATTAACAATATTGCTCTTATTTTAGCTTTCTTGGGTATACCATTTCCATTCATATAATCCTTCACATATGGTGCTAAATATTTATTATTCAATATAAATGTATATAATTTATTACTGCTTCTTATAAAACACGCTAAAGATAATAATAAAAATGGAGTAGTTGGAAGCACAGGTAGTATTATCCCCAGGATACCAATTAATAGACTAACACTCCCTATTATAATCAATAATACTTTTTTCATATTATTTAGTCCCTTTTTCTTCATCTATTTTTTCTAATACTTTAATTATTCATTTTTGTTTTAAATCTCTTTTTTACTAGTTTTTTCTATAAGACTTCAAAGTACTTATCTTGTAATTCTTCTAAGTGCTGAAAAATATGTACTAGTTCTTTACCAAATTCAAGTAAGGCATAAGATGTACCATCTCGGTCTTCCTCTTTTAGTATAGTACCTTTTCTCATTAATATTGATAGTTTTCTATTTAATTCCGTATGGCTAATCCCATCTATACTTCTTTTAATTTCACTATAACGGTGATTACCAGAATTTATAGATTCTAAAATTTCTGGAACCCATCTCAATTTAATTAAATCTTCCACAATCTCAAAACCGCTTGATATTTTTATTTTCATTTTATCACTCCTCTTTAAATCAAGTAGTATTTTTCATTAAGTCTTCTAAGCATATTTTTTATTTTGTTTTATTTTAATTGAGATATCCTAATGCTATAATTATAGTAAGAGTAATTAGCAAGGACAATTCTTTCACTCCTTAAATAAAGGCTTTGAATAATCAATCTGGTGCTGAATCTATCTTAAATTTAGCGAATTAGCTGTAGGTGACAAAGAAGAAAGACCATTTTCTAACACTTATGGCGTAACGTCTGCCGCTGTTTTAACAGACTTTCTTTCCTTGGATGACATCACTTATTCTTCTATTGAAGAGTTAGTCGCATTTGTCAGCGAGAAAGGCAAAAATAGCTTTTCATACCCAGTCAAAACAGCTAAGCTTTTACAAAAGGCAGCTAGAGATTCTTATCGCTTAGACAAGGTCCTCTATGAGCCTTTAAACGTCTCTATAGCATCATCTTTTAACGTTATTAAAGCCTTAGAAGACGAAGTTAAGGTAATCGATAAGACCATTGAAAAAACAATTAAAGGCCTAAATACGACTGAATATCAGTCCCTGACCTCAATCCCAGGTATTGGCCCGGTGCTGGCCAGCGGCATCTTATCTGAGATAGGAAGCATTACTTTCTTTCATTCTCATAACGCCCTAGCCAAGTACGCAGGCCTCACTTGGAGAGTTAAGCAGTCTGGTAATTTTCAGTCTGAGCAAACCAGAATGACAAAGACTGGTAATAAATATCTTAGATATTATTTAATTGAAGCTGCCAATAGTGTTAAAAATAATGTTCCAGAATACAAAGAGTACTACTATAAAAAGCTTGGCGAAGTAACTAAGCATAATCACAAGAGATTCCTTGCACTTACATCTCGTAAATTGGTACACCTGATTTTTGGTTTACTAACTAAAATCAGGTGTACTACAACGATAAAGTTGGAGAGAATCAATAAAATAGCCTTACTTTAAAATCTGTTTTTTGAACAAAAACGTAGGTTGTGTTAGAGTCAGCCTTTTTTAACCAATCTCAGAGTTATCTTTCCTTTAACTTATAAATTTTCTCTTGACATACTACCAGATTGCTACTAACATATTTGTTCCTTTTTATTACTCATATTATATCATATAATATATATAGAACAGATGTTAATTAGATATATCTAAAAATATTATACGGAGGTATGTAAATGAAACACTTAGATTTATTGCAACAATACTTGGCAAACTCTGCTGTGCTAAATGTCAAAATCCACAACATTCACTGGAATGTTGTAGGTTTACAATTTATTAAAATTCATAACTTCACAGAAGAATTATATGATAAGCTATTTGAGGATTTAGATGAAGTAGCAGAATTATTAAAAATGAAAAATGAAATGCCACTATCTACTATGGTTGAATATTTAGAAAAATCTACAATTCAGGAAGTTAAAGCAAAAGACTTTACTATTAAAGAGTCATTAGAAATTATACAGAAAGATATGGACATAATGCGAAATTTAGCAGTTGACATTAGAAATTTAGCTGATAAAGAAGGCGACTTTGAAACAGTTGCAATTTTTGAAGACTATGTTGCATATTATAGTAAAAACTTATGGTTTATAAACTCTATGATGAAATAGATAAAACCTAGAGACTATACAAATAATTTAATGCTAGGCTAGAGATAATCTCTAGCCTAGCATTTCTTGTTTTCTAAATTTCTGTTACATCCATGCTCTTATAATAGCCACGGGTCATCTTCTGGCGCTATATAATCATGTGTATTAGTATCTATTTCTTTACCAGGGTTTACTGGTTCAGTTGGTATATTTAATTCTGGATGCATATTATTAGCTTTCTGTAAGTTTTCATGGGAATCTTTCTTAGGTAGGTTTAAATCTACATCTTCGATTTTAATATTCATAGCCTTTGCTACTCCTTTACCATATTCAGGATCTGCTTGGTAACAATTATATATATGTCTATGCTTTATCTGAAGTGTTGAATCTCCCATATTTCTTGCAGTATTATAGAATAATACTTTCTTTTGGTCATCTGTCATAGCGTTGAATAAAAGGCCTGGTTGTGTATAATAGTCAGAGTCATCTTCTCTAAAATCATATCTATATACGTCTCCACCTTTTTCCATTAGATGATTATTAGCAGGGTTATCTTTCCAGTTACCATAGCTATTAGGCTCGTAATGTAGTTCACTTCCTAAGTTTCCATCTACACGCATTTGCCCATCTCTATGGAAGCTATGTAGATTTTTTACTCCTTTAGGCATATTAACAGGAATTAAATTATGATTAACGCCTAAACGATATCTTTGCGCATCTCCATAAGAGAATAGTCGACCTTGTAGCATACGATCTGGTGAAAAACTTATTCCTGGAACTACGTTAGCAGGGTTGAAAGCTGCTTGCTCTATTTCTGCAAAGTAATTAGATGGATTTCTATTTAATTCAAATTCTCCAACTG
>CAZAGS010000123.1:0-4829 GCA_964484955.1 uncultured Tissierellaceae bacterium | reverse complement strand
TAAAAGGACGAAAGGTTAACTTCCGCGGTACCACCCTAATTGCTAATAGCCACTTCAATACTGTAACGTAGTAACCGTCTAATCCTAGGCTCATAGGCTTCAGTTAGAAACTCCGGGTTGTTATTCAAAATAAGCATCGTGTTGGTGTCTCACTATTACCAACTCCCTTTAACTACATCTTATTCCTACTTCTCCCATCACTGTATATCATACTTTTAACTAATTATAGTTACTTTATTCACTTTTGTCAAATAATTTATGCAATCTTTCTTTAATCTTTTTTTCATAACCGTTTTCTGTAGGATTATAGTATTTTTTACCCCTAAATTCTTCTGGCAAATATTCTTGGGCTACAAAACTATTTTCATAATTATGTGGATACTTATATTCTGCTCCATGGCCTAATTGTTTGGAACCTGCATAATGACTATCCTTTAAATGTAGGGGCACATCACCAATTGCTTGGTTCTTTATATCTTCTAGTGCTGCATCAATACCAATATATGCTGCATTTGATTTTGGAGCTGTAGCCATATAGAGAGCTGCTTGGGCTAATACTATTCTAGCTTCAGGCATACCTATAACATTTACTGCATTAAAGGCCGATGTAGCTACAGTTATAGCATTAGGATCAGCATTACCTACATCCTCTGATGCAGATATAATAATTCTTCTAGCAATAAATTTAGGGTCTTCTCCAGCATTTATCATTTTTGCTAACCAATAAAGTGTAGCATCAGGGTCGGATCCTCTCATACTCTTAATAAAAGCGGATATGGTGTTGTAATGCTCATCTCCACCCTTATCATACCTAGCTGTTTTAATTTGTATAGATTCTTTTATTGTTTCTAAATCTATATAGATTATTCCATTTTCATTTGGAGGTGTTGAAAGTATGCCTATTTCCAAGGAGTTTAAAAGTGCACGACCATCACCTTCTGCTACAGTGAGTAAATAGTCAATAGCTTTATTATCTATATCTACTTTGTATTTTCCCATACCTTTCTCACTATTTTTAAGTGCATTATCGATTAATTCTTTTAAATCTTGTCTTTTTAAGGATTCTAAAACCAGTACCATGGCTCTAGACAAGAGGGCTTTATTTACTTCAAAATATGGATTTTCTGTGGTTGCCCCAATTAATATTATTATTCCTCTTTCTACAAATGGCAACAATGCATCTTGCTGAGATTTGTTAAATCTATGAATCTCATCTATAAATAAAATTGTTCTCTTATTAAACATTTTTAAGTTTTCTTCAGCACGTCCTATTACTTCTCTTATATCTTTTACCCCGGAAGTTACTGCAGATAATTTTTCAAATCTCATATTTGTAGTATTTGCAATTATCATTGCTAATGTAGTCTTACCAGTACCTGGAGGACCATAAAGAATCATAGAAGTGATTCTATCAGCCTTAATAGCTCTATTTAAGAATTTGCCTTCACCTAGCAGGTGTTTTTGACCTACAAATTCATCGATCTTTTCTGGTCTCATTCTATCTGCTAGAGGTGCATTTCTTTTTAACTTTTCTTCCATTGATAGTGTAAATAAATCCATTGCATCACCTTTTATCTTATTTGTATCTATAGTATATCATATTATGAATTTTGCACTACTTTTGTAATATATTCAGATGTCATGGCCCTAAGTAAGCTAACATAGTGAATATTAAATTCTAATATATCCCCTACTTTATAATCTTTGCTTGAATTATCAGCATCTAAGATTAAATGATCTGAACTTCCTCCAAGAATTATTAAATCAGGATCAAAAGGATATAGGGTGTCTAAATCTATATCTTGTTTACCTATGGCACATAGGATCCTCTTTCTAACTCCTCTGTCAACAAAAGTTGGTGTTTTACCAAAGGCATCCTTACCTATTTTTCCAGTTGGCACTGATGGTTTATCTTTTATTTCAATTATTTGTGCTTGGACAGTAAATGCATTTGCATTTGTCCCTTCTAATTGCTGTCCATATCCAGATTCTGTACCAAAAATAAAGGATTCACCAATTCTTAAATTATTTATTCCCTTTAATTCTTCACCTTCTAATAAGTGTAGTGAAGATGAATTACCCCCTGATATAATTTCTAATTCTATATTGTATAATTTTTCTATTTTCTCTTTAATAGAATTTAATCGATTTATTGTGTCACTATCTGGGATGACTCCTCCATAACATGTTAAATTAGACCCTATTCCCATTAATTTTATACCTTTTAACTCCATTATGCTGTCTAAGTCCCTATATAAGTCTGCTAGATTAAAATAGCCTTCTCTTAAATCTCCTAAATCAATCATAAGAATTATCTGGTGAATCTTGTGTTTTTTAATAGCCATATGTGAAATTGCTTTTATAGTTTCTAATTCAGAGTTTAAAGATATATCAGCATAATCTATTAGGTCCTCAAGTTCAGAAATCATAGGTAGCCTTAACATTATTTTAGGCAGATTAAAGTGGGCTATTCTTTTTAAATTTGTCATTCTAGAATCTGCTAAATAGGTTACCCCACCATTAACATAAGCTTGAACTATTTCAGGATATGCGCAATAGCCTTTTGTAACTCCAGCTAAATCAATACCAGTCTTTTTCGCCATATTGACTACTTGTCTAACATTGTTTTCTATTATTTTACAATTTATTAATATCCTAGGGTAAGTCATTTCTTCCACCTCTATACTATATTATTTTCTATATCCAGACTTTGTAGCATTAAATCTAAGGCTATACTAGGATATATTTTACTTATAACTCCTAAGGATGCCATTATATAATTTTTGTCAATTAATACAATAGTCTCTTTGTTTGGAAGAAGTAAATTCTTATGTGAAATCATTTTTATATTATTTAATATTGCTTTTCTATTAGGTAGCCTTGTTAAGGCACCACCTGTTCCTATTATATATTTTACAGCTGTTAAATCTTTTCCTTCTGCTATGGTAATCTTACCACTTGGCCCATAAAGGTCCTTTACTTTACCTACATGCCTTTTAATGGCAATTTCCGCTGCATTAAAAGCTAAAAATTCAGTAATAGCTATTTCTATTTCTGTTTCAGGTATAGGATTTTTGTTAAGGATAAAGTATTCGATTTCTTCATAATTTATAGAGAGTTCTTGCATAAGACTATCTATACCTATTAATTCAATAATATTTTCTAAATTAATAAATAGTCCTATATCCCCTTCTACAGTTCTTTTAGCAAGCGGTTCTGGATTAGCTAATATTTTACTAATTTCTGGACTTTCTTTAGAAACTGAATGTATATCCGTGGTTGCACCACCTACATCTATTGTAAGTACGTCACCAATATGCTGGTATAATAATTCAGTAGCCTTCATTACAGCACCTGGAGTTGGCATAATAGGCCCTGTTACCATTTTTCTAATACCCTCCATACCTGGCGCATGTACAATATGTCTTTCAAATACATCTTGTATGATTCTTCTTGTAGGTTCAATATTTAAGTGATCAATTTTAGGATAGACATTTTCTGTAATATAGATTTCACTATTAGAATCTTTAAATATTTCTTGGATTTCTTGTCTATTTTCAATATTGCCAGCGTAAATAATTGGAATATTTAAATTAAGGCTTTGAATCAACTGGCTATTATAAATAGCCGTATCTCTTTCACCATAATCAACTCCCCCAGCAATTATAATAATATTTGGATTTATCTCTACTATTCTTTTTAAATCAGTTTTTCTTAGTCTTCCAGCAGTTACCATCTTTATATTGGCTCCTGCACCTAATGCAGCCTCTTTGGCAGCCTTAACTGTCATATCATAGACAAGTCCATGGACTGTAACCCTAAGGCCGCCAGCAGCTGAAGAGGTGGCTAATAACTCATTGTATCTTATATCATCTTCATTAAAGCTTTTCCCTAAGTTTTTAATGGCATTTCTAAGACCAATATTTACATCTCCATCTTCAACTGTAGTCTGACTTTGCCCTTGGCCCATAAAGACTGGAAGATTATTTTTATAATTAAATCCATTTACAATTGTAGTTGTAGAACCAATCTCTGCTACTAAAAGATCAATTTTCATCTTGCATCTCTCTTCTCTTTTCCACTAAAAATGTAGCTACATGCTGACCTTTTGTCCCTCTTCCAAAACCTTTATCCATTCCATTTTCTATGGCAAGTTCATTGGATACTTGAGTTCCTCCTGCTACTAATATTACTTTATCTCTTATACCTTTTTCTATAGCAAGTTCATGTAATTTTTTCATACTCTTATAATGGATATCATCATGGGATATTATTGTTGAGGAAAGTATGGCATCTGCATCTAGTTCTATTGCTGCATCTATTAACTTTTCTAAACTCACTGAAGTACCTAGTATATGACATTCAATACCATACATTTCTATACCACCATGTTTTATATCTATTATTTCTCTAAGACCAACAGAATGTTCATCCTCTCCAACTGTTGCCGAAACAATTTTCATTGGATTGTTTTTAATTTCATTTCGGATTTCATCTTCTGATAATATTTTAGGTGCATCAGGTATTACTAGGTCATCCATATCTATAGTAAAGTTAACTCTACCCTTTAATTCTATACGAGTACCTTCTGCTTGTTGCATTACTTCTTTGTGGATAACTTCCACATCTTCTAAACCCATTTTCTTACCTATTTCTAGAGCTGCAAATTCTGCATACCTAGATTGGGTAGGTAGAAATAAGGTTAATAATACTATACCGTCTCCTAACCATTCCATTTCCGGCTTTATTTTACTTGTTTTTCTTAAATAGTCTACTTCTTCTAATCTAATATTTACATTATCCGCTTCATCTAATTCATCTATAAATAT
>CAZAGS010000122.1:0-4832 GCA_964484955.1 uncultured Tissierellaceae bacterium | reverse complement strand
GAATGATACTTACATTTATGGTATTCTTTCAAATAGGACCTGAAGCTATTTGGTCGGAAGATACAGGTGGGCTAATTCTATATGATCTAATTCTTACATTATTTACAATGTTCCTTTTTGCAGGATTTTTATTACCCTTCTTAACAGATTTTGGACTTTTAGAATTTGTGGGAGCACTTTTAACTCCTATAATGAGACCAGTATTTCAACTTCCAGGACGTTCATCTATTGACTGTGTAGCGTCATGGGTTGGTGATGGTACTATAGGTGTTGCATTAACCAATAGACAATATGAAGAAGGTTTTTATACTAGTAAAGAAGCAGCAATTATAGCTACCACTTTTTCTGCAGTATCAATAACATTTTGTTTGGTAGTATTAAAAACAGTTGACCTTGTTCAATATTTTGGTCCATATTACTTGACGGTTTTAGTATCAGGAGTAGTGGCAGCAATAATAATGCCAAAACTACCACCTCTATCCAAAAAGTCTAATGAATATTATAAAGGCAATAAAAGAGATTTAGGGGAAGATATACCTAAGGGATATACAAAGTCTCAATGGGGCGTTCATTTAGCAGTTCAAAAAGCAGAAGAAAGTGGACATATAGTAGGATTTATGAAAAGTGGAGCTAGAACAGTATTTGATATGTGGCTAGGAGTATTACCAGCTATAATGGCTTTTGGTACAATTGCACTAATAATAGCTGAAGCAACACCTTTGTTTGACTGGTTAGGAATGCCATTTATACCAGTATTAAATCTATTTAAAGTCCCATATGCAGTAGAGGCTTCTAAAACAATGGTAGTAGGATTTGCTGATATGTTTTTACCAGCAATTATAGGTGCAAGCATACCTAGTGAAATGACCAGATTTATAATTGCAGCAGTATCAGTAACCCAATTAGTTTATTTATCAGAAGCCGGTGCAGTTATTTTAGGTTCAAGAATAGATATATCACCATTAGATTTATTTATTATTTTTATAGAAAGAACTATAATAACACTACCTATAATTATAATAGCAGCTAAGATAATATTTTAGGAGATGTAATATATGATTGAATTTAAAGACGTAATCCTTTCTAGGGAAAGGATAAGTAAGTATATCTATACAACTCCACTGGAAAAATCACAGTATTTAAGCACTGAGAACACAAATATATATTTAAAATTAGAAAATCAACAAAAGATGAAATGTGCTAAAGTAAGAGGTGCATTTAGTAAAATAACAAATTTAAAACAAGTGGAAATAGCTAAGGGAATAGTTGCTATTTCTTCTGGAAATCATGGAGCTGCAGTAAGCTATGCATCTAGTTTATTAGGAATTGAAAATGCAACAATATATGTTCCAGAAACTACTCCCAATAGTAAGACTGAAAAGATTCAATACTATGGAGCAAATGTAGTTAAAGTAGGAAAGAATTACGATGAAGCCCATGAAATAGGTGGGGAGAGAATAAAGAGTAGTGGAAGTACTTTTATAGACCCATGTTCGGACCCAACAGTCATAGCAGGCCAAGGGACCATAGCAATGGAGATACTTGAACAAGAGCCTTCTATTGACACTATACTGGTTCCTATAGGCGGTGGGGGCATTATAACAGGCATTAGCATTGCAGCCAAATGTATTAATCCAGATATTAAGATAATAGGAGTTCAAACAGCTGCTTGTCCTGCAATGGTAGCATCTATAAGAGATAAAGAGTTCTACGAAATGTATCCTACAGAAGAATCTATATGCGATGCATTAGTTGGTGGAGTAGGGGAAATTCCTTATAAAATGGCTAAACAATGTATTGATGAGATAATAGTAGTAGAAGAAGAGGATATTGCAGATGCTATAAAATTTCTACTATTTAAAGAAAAGATAATAGCAGAACCAGCTGGTGCAGTAGGTGTTGCAGCAATTAGAAAGAATCCAGAATTATTTAAGGGCAAGAATATAGCCATTGTAATTACAGGCGGCAATATAGACGAGGAACTACTTAAGAGTATACTTAATAAGTAAACCAAAATGCACAAAGGGAACCGGTACCTTTGTGCATTTTGGTTTTTTAATTATGCCGATAAATAGTCTTGCTCTAATTTTGTTCTATAAATCTCTATAAGTTCTTGTTCAGTAACTTCTGAGCTCCTTTTATCTAAGATTATTTCTCCTTTATCTAACATAATAATTCTATCTGAATATTGGATAGCATCTTTCATATTATGCGAAATCATGATGGTAGTCATTTTATATTTATCTATTAAAGCTTTAGTTTTTTTCATTATTACATGGGATGTCTTAGGGTCAAGGGCAGCTGTATGTTCATCTAGCAATAGTAAATCCGGATGTTTCATAGTAGCCATTATTAATGAAAGAGATTGCCTTTGACCTCCTGAAAGAAACTTAACTTTTGTATTCAATTTATCTTCCAGACCTAAATCTAGGGTTTCAAGTAATTCTATATACTTGGCTATACTGTTTTTTCTTATTAATCTTCTAAGGGTGAACTTTTCTCCCTTTTTATCAGCTAGACTCATATTTTCTAATATGGTAAGTGATGGTGAAACTCCCATGGAAGGGTCTTGATGAACTCTTCCTATATAAATAGCCCTTTTATCCTCTCTTAAATGGGCCACATCTTCGCCATTTAGAACTATTGAACCTGCATCAGAATTTATAGATCCACCTATCATATTTAGGAGGGTACTTTTTCCGCAACCATTTGATCCAATTATTGCTGTACATTTATTGGCTTCTATTTCTAAATTGAAGTTTTGAAATATATTTGCCTCATTATCAGTTCCTTTATTAAAACTCTTAGATAAATTAGATATTTTTAGCATTTGCAGGTCCTCCTTTAATATTTTTACTCCCAAATAAATCACTGGCAAAGGTATTGTATGAAATGAATATTATTACGATAATTGCATTTATTGCTCTTAAATCACTTGGAGCAAGGCCTAGTTCAATGGCTACTCCTCCTATTATTTTGTAGACAACTGCACCTAATATAGCCCTTGTAGTAAGCTTTAGTCCATTTGATCTTTTCTTGATTGTATCTCCAATTATTATAGAAGCCAAAGCTACAACTATTATAGAACTTCCCATTGTTATATCTGCAAATCCTTGGTATTGGGCCATTAAAGCGCCACTAAGGGCTACAAGTCCATTGGCTATCATAAGTCCTATTAGTTTATATTTATTGCTATTAGCACCAAGACTTCTCACTAGAGATTCATTGTCGCCAGTTGTTATTAATAAATATCCTGTTTCAGTTTTCAAGAACTGATCTAGAATTACCTTTATAGCAATCACAATTATTAATAATACTATAATCTTTGATCCCATTTCAAATACTGAAGAATATTTAAAAAGAGGTATATTAGATCGTCCATTAATTCTAAGATTTACTGAATACAATATAGTCATAGTTAATATTCCTGCTAATAATGGTTTTATTTTTAGTTTTATAAATAGTGTAGCAGTAAGAAGACCTGCCAGGCTACCAAAGCATAATGCTAACAAGCTACTAAATATAGGGCTAAAACCCATCATTATAAATTTAGCAAATGCAAAGGCACCTAATGGGAATGTTCCTTCTACTGAAAGGTCTGCTATATCTAATATCTTATAAGTTATAAACACTCCCATGGCCAGTACTGCAAATATTAATCCTTGTTCTATTGAGGTAGTAATTAATGAAATCATAATATATCTCCAATCTTAATCCTATTTATTCTCCAACTTTAATTGCATCTTTAAACAATGGTAAATTTTCATCTAATCCTAATGCTTTTAATGTTTTAATATTAACTGTTGTAGCTGTCTTTTCAGCTAAGCCGACAGGTATAGTCTTAATATCAACACCATCAACTAGTATATCTTTAGCCATCTTAGCAGTTTGCTTTCCTAATTCATAATAACTTAAGCCATTAGTGATTAGTATTCCGCCACTTACTTGGGACTCTTCTGCGGATATAGAAATCATATTGTTTTCTAATAGTTTATTGGTAACTAGTTCTACTGAAGAAGCTACCATGTTATCGGATATATTATAAAGAGCATCTACTTTCTTTAATAGAGATTCTAATGCCTGGGGAAGTTCATTTAAATTACTAACTCCCATTGTAATTACTTCTAATCCTACATCAGGTGCTAGCTCTTCAACTTCTTCTATTTGAATTTCAGAGTTACTTTCATTTGTGTTGTAGATAATACCTATCTTTTTAATGTTTGGGTCTATGGCTTTAAACATTCTTAATTGAGCGGCTGTCTCTTCTACTAGATCTGAAGTTCCTGTTACATTAGTCCCCACATTATCCCAATCATCTACTAAACCTGCTTTCACTGGGTCTGTTACTGCAGAGAATAATAGTGGTATATCTCCTGCTGCTTGTTTAGCACTTTGTGCTGCAGGCGTTGCTATTGCATAAATTAAATCTACTTTGTCACTTGAAAATTTTTGCGAGATTGTAATAGTTGTAGGAATATCTCCTTGAGCATTCTTATAGTCAACTTCAGCATTAACTCCTAATTCCTTAAGTCCATCTTCAAATCCCCGTCTTGCATCATCTAGTGCTGGATGCTCTGCTAATTGAACAATACCTATTTTATATAATCTTTCACCAGAATCATTTTGGTTTGATGAACTTGTTGTACATCCTGATAATAAGACCATTGTTGCTAATAAGACTGCCATTAACTTTTTCATTTTTATTCCTCCCATTTTGTTTTTTAAAATAAAAAAAATCTTCCACCCCTATAAACACAAGCAAAAGCTTATATTTATAGGGACGAAAGATTATATCTCCGTGGTACCACCCTAATTATGACAATGTCATCACT
>CAZAGS010000121.1:0-4841 GCA_964484955.1 uncultured Tissierellaceae bacterium | reverse complement strand
TCGGTGAAGGCTGTAAAATGCTAATACCGAGGGGTATGTGGAGAAATCCAACAGCCCTGTATCGACTTATAGGCTGCTAAGTCAAATTGATATGCAGCACTAGGATGGAAGACAAACACTGGGGACAGTCCCCAATGTAATAATAGCTTCTATAATACGCCAGAGGGCTTTTTAGAAAGTCCAAGATATAGTCAGTGCCATTAGGAAACTATGGAATATCATGTCCCACCGCCTCCACCATACTAGTAACTAAAAGCCTTAATTCTGTAATGGAATTAAGGCTTTTATAATACAAAAATATATTTCAATAGAATTGTGACTCATAAAGGTATATATATTAATTTATTTAAAAAGACTAGCCATATCGGCTAGGTACAAAAGATAAAATAGCTAGTATAATTATAATATATGAAGAAATAAAGATTTAAAATAAAAAATCTAGGAGGCTAAAATGAAAAAGCGAATATTTATTCTAACACTTTCATTAATATTTATCTTATCATCAATATTGCCAAGTGTAACAACAGTAGTAAGAGCAGATAAAGTGGTAATAATAAAAGACATTGGAAGTCATTGGGGCAAGAAGTATATAGACCAACTCATAGCAAGAGGAGGGGTAAATGGTTACGATGATGGCACATTTAGGCCAAATAATCCTATAACCATAGCGGAATTTGTGACCATGGCTTTAAGGAGCGCATTAGATGGTAATGTATCAGAAAAGGTAGATGAGCACTGGGCATCAGGAATATTTAAGGATGCAAATGAAAAAAAAATATTACTATCAAATGACTTCCCAAAAACAGAATGGAGTAAGCCAATCAACAGATATGAGATGGCTTACATAATGGTAAGACTAACAGAGCAGTTATTAGGCGAAGTACAAACAGAAACAACAGAAGTAGAAAAGATCATGAGTGACTATGAAAAGGTTAGTAAAGAAAAAAAATATAAATATTATGTAGAACAAGCTTTTATGAAAGGATTAGTAACAGGAAAGACAGCAGATGGAAAGTATGATGGATCTGCCAATGGTACAAGAGCAGAAGCAGCCACAATGATTGTAAGAGTTTTGGATACCACAATACGTGAAAAGGTAGATACAAAAAAAGAAGAAGAGAATAAAGAAGAGAATAAAGTATTACCATCAACAATAATATTTGCCGACTCTGGTCCTATAGCTAAAATAGTAAAGGATGAACCATTTACAAATAAGGTAACTGGTGTAGGAGAAGGCTTAGTAACATATACAAGCGGAACACCAGCAACAGCAACAGTAGATAAAACAACTGGAGAAGTCAAAATAGTAGGAGTAGGAACAACCGTTATCACAGCCACAAAAGCTGCAACAAAAACACATTCGGCAGTTACAAATACCTATATAATAAATGTAACAGAAACTAAATTAATACCATCAACAATAGTATTTGAAGAAGTAGGGGCAATAACAAAAAAACTTGGGGACCCAGTATTTACAAATAAAGCAACTGGAGTAGGAGAAGGCTTAGTAACGTATACAAGCGGAACACCAGCAACAGCAACAGTAGATAAAACAACAGGAGAAGTCAAAATCGTAGCAGAAGGTACAACGGTAATAACAGCCACAAAAGCTGCAACAAAAACACATTCAGAGGTAGTAAATACTTACACAATAAATGTATCAAAAAATGACGCAATAAAATTGACAAGTATAACTAACATTATTGGGGAAGCAAAAGTAGGAGAAACATTAACTGCAGGAAGTGTAATTCCAAATGAAGCTACGGTAACTTATGCTTGGCTAAGAATAGGACCTAAAATGCCTGAGTGGGAGTATATTCCTGGTGCTACAACAAATAAATATACAATAGCTGCAAGTGATGTAGGTTACCAGATTAGGGTTGCTGCAACGGGAACTGGTAACTATAGTGGAACAGTAGTAAGTAAAGGAACTACAAAAGTAACGACAAATGTAATAGTAAAAGAAGATTTAAGAGTCGAAGGAATATCAGCAAGGCCCATAAATCTAGGACAAAAATTGGTAGAATCAGAGTTGAATGTAATAGTTAAAAATTCTAAAAATGAAACTATTAATGGTATTTTGAATTGGGATGAACCAACAAGAGTATTAACAAAAGATGAAAGTTGTGCTTGGACATTTATACCAACTGATCTAGAACTTTACAATATTATTCAAAGAAAATTAACAGTAGGAGTAATTTCACCAAATGACTTTGATGGTGGAGATGGAACAGCCTCTAGGCCTTATAGAGTCTCTACGGCTGAACAATTAAATAATGTTAGAAAGTATCTTGATAAACACTTTATTCAGACAACCGATATAACACTAGATATTACTGTTTGGAAAGATAGAGAAGGATGGGAGCCAATAGGGACGAAAGATGCACCATTTACAGGTTCTTATGATGGTCTTGGCTATAAAATCAAGGAACTTACAATTTATGGCGACCACTATTATCAGGGACTTTTTGGAGAGATTGGGAGTACAGGACAAATAATTAATATAGCTCTTTTAGATGTCAAAATAAATGGAGCAGATTATCTAGGTAGTCTAGCAAGTATTAATAGAGGATTAATAGAAAATTGCTATGCCACAGGGTCAATCCAAGGATGGAGTACAGTAGGTGGATTGGTGGGTTTTAACAGAGGGACTATAAAAAGAAGCTATTCTACTGTAAGTTTAAAAGGGTTGTATCAATATTCTAGATTTTATGGTGGACTGGCAGGAGAGTCAACTGGAGCCATAGAGGATAGTTATGCAACTGGTAGAGTAGTTGCATATAATAATGTAGGTGGGCTAGTGGGTGATAATATGGGAACATTAAATAGATGCTATGCCAAGGGTTATGTGGAAGCCACTACAACAGATACCTCTGGTTATCTTCATAGAGATCATGGAGGAATAGTGGGCTACAGATGGGACGGTTCCAAAGTTATTGATTGCTATTATGACAAAGAGACTACGCACCGAAGTGATGATAATGGTAAAGGTTATCCAAAATCTACAAAAGAAATGACAGAATCAAAGACATTTAAAAATTGGGACAGTACTATCTGGACCATAGACGAATCAGTTTCTTATCCTTACCTACTATGGCAAGGTAAAACAAATATTCCGCTTAAATGGCAAAGCAACAAGTAATTTATAGATAGGTAGGTAATTTATATAAGAACAATTATAGATCACAGGGAAGACATTTCCCTGTGATTTTTTTAATAAATTTAATTATAATATGGTTCTACCTCAGTAGCCCACGGCTAAGGATAGAACGTCAACCTAGTGGGGAACCGAGCCTTGGAAAGCTTTGACCTTGGAACGGAACTTATGAAGCTACTGAAACTGGAATTCTGTCAGTAGAAGTCCAGTAGAGGGAAAGTCAAATTACTGAATGCACTCGGAGAAGCTTTTGTGGAAATGTTTTCGGACGTGGGTTCGACGCCCACCGCCTCCACCATACATAAGGTGGAAAACCAATAAAGGCTCTAATGAGGAAATAAAAACTCATTAGAGCTTTTATAATGCCATAAAATCAATATAGAATTGCTCTTTTGCAAGCTTTTGTGCTTCATTATATCTACCATTTCTTATTGTTACATTTTTATATTTATCAATTATAAACTTAGCTCTCAATTTCTTTTTCCTGATGACTAGATATGGTTCAATCTTATTCATTACATCAATAGCAGTATTGTAATAAATTGAATAAGTATAAGAATCTTTATGTTTATTAATATTATAGTTTTTCTTTCTATTTATTTTTCCGCTTCCTATTTTTTCTTTGACCCATTCTAATAATTCTAGAAAGACAAACACTAGGGACAGTCCCCAATGTAATATCCTCTAAGGATATGCAGACTCACACTTTTGATGAGCGAAATAACTTAATGGATTGGTTAAATGATTAAAGAAGAAAATATCAGATAATAATAAAGCCTATAGCAAGTGTTGCATTATTTATATCAGGCTACTATGAAAAAAATACTAAATAGGTGTTTCATTAGGTCTAGCGTTTGGGGCAGCATTCAAAAATATAGGTCTAGGATTAGCAATTGGTGTAGTAATTGGCGCGGGAATGGATTTCCAAAAATCCAAGAAAAATGGTAAATAGATCAAACTTAATAGTGAAAGTATGTTTATGTTGCCTTAATCATATGATATTATATAAAATATATTAAGAAAATAGATGAAGTAAACAGTAACAAAACTAAGCACTTAGTCGTTACTATAGTTAAGGGCTCTATTGTACACCTTATCCAATTGCAAAAAAGGAGAGTAGAATAATGATGAAAATAATAAAAAGGTTAAAGAAATATAGAACTATTGTAATCATAGTCTTTATTGCAATGCTGGTAGTTTATTTTAGACCAAGAACTTTGTGGGAAACTCTAGGACTAGAAGATATGGAATCCAATGGGATTGCCTATTGTTATTTTTTTGATATTTCTCAAGGATACAATGATAATTGGTCAGGCGCAGCATCTGAATTATTAGGAGAATCTAATGAATTATTTCGACCTTTGCTAAATGAAGTTTCAATATCGGGGCCAGTCTTTTATAAGAACGCAGTGATAAATCCTAATTTGGTTAACTTATATCTATCATGGCCCAAAAAGGATGGTACCGATCAGACAAGGACTGTTGAATTAATTCTATCCGATGGATATACTTCTGATAAATATTCTGCTTTCATAAACATTGACGGAAGGGGATATTTTGTGACATCAGGTAAATCTGTTATTCCTTTGTTCATTCAGAAAGCTAGAAACATTGTGATTGATTCCTCAGACTTCTTGAAATATATTAATTTGGACTAGAAATAAGCTTTGAATGTAGACACAAA
>CAZAGS010000120.1:0-4903 GCA_964484955.1 uncultured Tissierellaceae bacterium | reverse complement strand
TGTCTAACTCCTATAATAATTACTTATCCTAGCCTCTCCTATTATAGATGGAATTAATTGGACAATATTATAACAAGGTTATAAACTATATTAGGTAGTTTATTATTATACATACAGGAGGGCAATATGAAAAAAAGAATAGCTTTGTTATTAATTGTTGTGATTATGATTTCAGCATTAGTAGGGTGTAAGACTAGTGAAGTAGGTTCAAATAATGATTCAAGTAAATTTAGTCCACAAATGACTTTTAACGGTTCATCAACCTTAGCACCTGTTATTTCCACTATAGCGACTGAATTTATTGAAGGAAATACTACTTGGGATAAAGTTGATCCTAGTTTTCCAGCAGAAAATATAGCTATATATGTATCAGCTGGGGGGTCCGGTGCTGGTGCTAAATCTGTAATTGAAGGTACTAGTGATTTTGGTATGTTAGCTAGAGGTATTAAATCAGAAGAAAAAGAAAAGGTAGAAAATTTAAAGGAATTTGTTTTAGGGATTGATGCCTTAACTATTTCAATAAATCCAGAGAATCCATTAGCTAAAATAAAGACAAGTCTTGATACTGAGGAAATTATGAAGATTTTTTCAGGTGAGTATAAATACTGGGATGATTTAGATAGTAGCCTAGAACATAAAGAGATAGTTGTTGTTATCCGAGATTTAGGCGGTGGAGCTCACGAAGTATTCCAAAAGAGTATTATGGGTGATGTGGCTGTACGTGAAGATGCCATTCAATCTCCATCTATGGGTGCATTAGTAACGAAGATAATTGAGAATAAGGATGCTATTGGATATGCTTCCTATGGTATGGTTAATCAAAATGTTGGTAAATTAATACCACTTAAAGTCGATGGTGTTGAGCCAAATGTAGAAAATATTGTAAATGGATCATATAAGGTTTCAAGACCTCTTATAGTTATGAGAAATGGAGAATTATCTGCTCCACAACAAGCCTTTATGGATTTTGTTCTTTCAGAAGAAGGTTCAAAGTTAATTGATAAGATGGGATTTGTACCAGCAAACTAGTAACAGGGGCCCAGGCTCCTGTTTTTTTGAGGTGGTCATATGAAAGATTATAAAAATATGGTGTTTAAGTTTATGATTAGTCTATTAACATTATTTTCACTATTAATACTTTCTTTTATTATAATATTTATATTAAAGGAGAGTTTAGTGTTTTTTGAAGAGGTATCTATAGTAAATTTTATTTCTGGTAGAAAGTGGAATCCCCTTGATGCTCCTGATAAACTTTCTATATACCCAACCATACTTGGTACTTTGTATGTTAGCTTTATAGGAATTATAATAGCATTACCGATAGGTGTGGGTAATGCCATTGTTCTATCCACTTATACAAAGGGCGAATCTAAAAGAATGATAAAGAGTTTAATAGACATATTAGCGGGAATACCTTCAGTTATTTACGGTTTTATAGGACTTTTAGTACTTGTCAAATTTTTTGAGCTTAAGTTTTCATTTCCGGCAGGTGAGACCATATTGGCAGGTGGTATTATTCTTGCAATTATGATGTTACCATTTATTATATCTACATGTCAGGAATCAATGGAAAAAGTTTATGATGAATACTCAAAATCTTCAAATGTATTAGGGGTATCTAAGAGTTACATGATAAGAAAGATTGTTTTGCCTAATAGTATTAGAGGTATTTTAGCTTCAGCAGTATTAGCACTAGCTAGAGGTATGGGGGAAACAATGGCTGTTATGATGGTAATAGGTAATTCTCCTATAATGCCTAAATTACTAGGAAAGGGTCGAACTATTCCCTCTTTAATTGCACTTGAAATGGGTATGGCAACAGTTGGCAGTCTTCATTATCATGCACTTTATGCTTCTGGATTTGTACTTATGATGATTTTATTAATTATTAATATTATTCTATACATAATAAAGAGAAAAATAATATAAAATAAAGGTTGAACTATTATGAAGGAAAACTTGCAAGATAAATTATTTAAATTATGGATAATAATTAGTACTATTATTGTATCTACTACTATTTTGTTTATTATAGGCTTTATCCTAAGGAAAGGATTAAATTCTATTAATTTTGAATTTGTCATGGGAAATCCAAAGGGGATACCACTAGGCTCAGAGGGTGGAATATTACCCGCCATTATAGGGAGTCTATTCTTGATGATTTTAGCCTGTGCATTTGCATCGATTCTAGCAATTTCAACTGCTATTTATACAGTATTTTATTGTAAATCCAAAGTCTTAAGTGACTTAATTCATTTGGTTATACAGTGTATGGCTGGTGTTCCATCTATTGTATTAGGAATGTTTGGTTATACCCTATTAATAGTATATTTTAGAATTAGCAGGTCTTTATTAACTGCAGGTATAACTTTAGGAATTATGATTTTCCCTTATATTCAGGTTAGGGTAGAAAAAATATTTAATGAAATAGATCCCAGTGTTATTAATTCCTCCTATGCATTAGGAGTTTCAAAGTTCTATACAATATCTAATTTGATTTTTCCAATATGTAAGGCAGATATTACTTCTGCTATATTATTAGCAGGTGGATTTGCAATGGGAGCTACAGCACCAATAATGCTAACTGGTGCTGTTATATTTGCACCAATACCAAAGTCCTTATTGTCTCCTGTTATGGCACTTCCTTTTCACCTTTATATATTAACCGGTGAAGGGATATCACTGGAAAAGGCCTATGGAACAGCTACAGTACTTTTAATTATGTTATTGGTGATTAATGTACTGTCATTGATATTGAGTAGACGAAGAAAGGAGAAAGGATAGATGGAAATAATAAAAGTCGAGGGTTTAAATGTAAGCTATTCCAATAAGTCCATTATTAAGGATTTTTCTATGCCTTTTATTAAGAATAGGATAACAGCAATTATAGGTCCATCTGGTTGTGGAAAATCCACATTACTGACAGTTCTTAATCAAATGTTAGAAGAACACGGAGGTAGCTATACCGGACAAGTATTATTTAAGAATAGAGATATTAATACATATAATAAAGATTCCATAAGAAAGATGATAGGTATGGTTTATCAAAAACCTACACCATTCCCCTTGTCTATATATAAAAATATGATTTATGCACCTGTATATTATGGCATTAAGGACAAGGTGGAATTAAAGAATATTGTTGAATATAATCTAAAGAGGGTAGGACTGTTTGATGAAATAAATAATGAATTGAATATGTCAGCTATGAAATTATCTGGAGGGCAGCAGCAGAGGCTTTCAATAGCTAGAGCTTTGACAGTAGAACCTGAAGTATTATTACTTGATGAGCCTTGCTCTGCATTAGATATAAATAATACTTCAATTATTGAGGAAATGTTATTAAAGTTTTCCAGTGAATATACTATAATAATTGTAACCCATAATTTATTTCAGGCAAAAAGGATATCTGATTATACTGCATTTATTTTAGATGGGGAATTAATCGAATATGGTGAAACAAGGGAAATATTCTCAAATCCAAAGGATAAAAGAACTAAGGAATATATACAGGGAGTATTTGGATAAGAAAAGGTGGAGAATGAATATGATTACATATGAAATACCAGGTAGAGGCAATATAGATATTGAAAATATTATCTTCGACTATAATGGAACAATAGCAGTAGATGGGAAACTGATTGGAGGTGTTAAAGACTTAATAAATCAGTTATCTAAGTCTGTAAACATCTATATTTTAACTGCTGATACTTATGGATCTGTAAAAAGTGAATGTGAGGATATTAATGGCAAGGTTCTGACCTTTCCCAATGAAAATGCAGGAGAATCAAAGAAGGAAATTGTCGAAAACCTTGGTGGGGATTGTAGCTTATGTGTTGGTAATGGCTATAATGATATACCTATGTTTAATGAAGCAGCATTATCTATTGCGGTAGTTGAAGGAGAAGGAGCCTCTGGGAAACTGTTAGTCGAAGCAGATATAGTTACTAGGTCTATTTTAGAAACATTGAGGATATTACTTAATGGGAATATGATAAAGGCAACATTAAGAAATTAAATAGACCAATCAGTCACTGGCTTACTTACTGGTAGGTATTCTTACACTCTCATTTAATGGGGGTGTATTTATTATGGTGAAATAACTTTTATTTTGTAGAAAAAGAAGGACTTTTGAAATATATAAAGAATATACAGTTATAGGTTAAAAGATAGCTAAACAATTTTATTAATTGGGGGTCCTAGTTTATGGAAAGAAATGATTTACCAGAAGTATTATTTGAGAAAATGAATGAGATAGTAGATTATTATCCTATTCAAGTTAAGTCTGTAGAAGGGATGCTAGATCAAACAGGATTTTTCCCAGGATGTAGGGGACTGTGGCAGCAAGTTCCATCAGATGAGTTTCCTAGTATACTTGTATTGGGACATGATTTTGGTAATATAAAGTATTATGATGATTTGGTTGCTGGCAGGCAAGTAGATATGGCTGGAAATACTTTTAAGAACTTAATAACATTGTTTGATGAGGCAGGGATTAAGTTATCTAAATGTTTCTTTTCTAATGTAATAATGGGGCTTAGAGATACAACAGATATGACAGGTAAGAACCCTGGGAATAGCGATAAACTATTTATGGGAAAGAACCTAGAGTTTCTCGCATATCAAATTGAAACGATAAAGCCTAAATTAATAATAACGATGGGACAATATGCTACAAAGATGCTAGGAAGCTTATCTATAAAAGATCTAAAAACTTGGAGTGACTTTAAACAATGGGGAGATATAAGTAAAGATGGCAATTCACTTATTAAAGAAAATGTTAATATTAATAATCATATTTGTACTTGTGTAGCAATAGAACATACTTCATTTAACCGATTAAATGTTATAGGGAAAAAGTATAATCGTGTAAAAATTTATGAAAATCATGATGCAGAGGTAA
>CAZAGS010000119.1:0-4906 GCA_964484955.1 uncultured Tissierellaceae bacterium | reverse complement strand
ATATTGGCATTACATATCCATCTTTTATTTCAATTATCTTATCTGCTTGCTTTGCTAAATCTAAATCATGGGTTACAAGTATCAAAGTCTGATTAAATTGTTTTGAGGATTCCTTTAATAATTTTAAAACTTCTTCACCGGTCTCTTCATCTAAATTACCTGTTGGTTCATCTGCAAGGATAATAGCAGGTTTTGATATTAATGCTCTTGCAATAGCAACCCTTTGGACTTGCCCACCAGAAAGCTCACCTGGATAATATGATAGTTTATCTTCTATTTCCAATGAATTGATAATCCTATTAAAATATTCTTCATCTAGAATTTTACCATCTAAATGTACAGGCATAACAATGTTTTCTCTAACAGTATGTTCGGGAAGTAGATTAAAGGATTGAAAGACAAATCCAATTCTTCTCCTTCTTAAAACTGCAATTTCTTTGTCTTTTTTCCCAAAAACATCCTCATTTTCTAAATATAATTTGCCACTTGTGGGTTTATCTAATGCTCCTAATATATGAAGCAAGGTAGATTTACCTGAACCACTTTTACCTACTATAGAATAAAAATATCCTTCTTCTAATTCTAAGTTAACGGATTTTAAAGCCTCTACTTTTAAATTTCCTTTTCCATAGCTTTTATTTATATCTTCTAATTTTAATAAACTCATGGTATCCCCCTAACTTTTTATTGTTTTTATCTATTTAAAGACTGGATATTATACACAGGTTGGTTTTTCAATGTCTTTCTTATAGGTATATAATAGGTAATTATTATAATAATAAAGAATATCAAAGAAATAATAAAGTGCACCTTCCATGGATATAACCATAGCTTATGATTAAATACTTCATATATATATTGACCAACACCTAGGGTTTTATAACTAGTTAGGCCAATATCTGTAAAGATGTATACTATTGATAGCAATATATTTGCTAAGATTATTGAAATGAAACCATAAGCAAGGCCAGTAGTTAGATATAATCTTTTTAATCTATTGTTACTGACACCTAAGGATTGTAATATACCTATCCAATTTCTTTCTTGTTCTATTTTTGATAATGCTGTATTATACAAAATAATTGTTATAATAAAGCCAACTAACAAAGCTAAACTCAAAGCTATTAATGTGAACTTAAGAGCTTTATTAAAGATAATTCTATTATTTTCTTTTAAATTTTTAACTCTAAAATCATATCTTTGGGCAAGTCTTTGAATATTAGTGTTTAAAACTACAGAATCTTCATCTTTATCAGTATAAATATTAACATAAGTCCTACCATACATTGTAGGTGTTAGTCCACTTTCTATCATATTTCTAATGCTATGAATATCTAAATAACGTAACCCTGAACGAGAGTCGGGATACAAGGTTTCTAAAAATCTCTTAGACCCTATTATAGCTGGGAACTCACTTGTATTAGAGAATGGCCAAATACCTTCTTCCGGTAAATAATAAACAATAGCTGCCAGCTTTGGGTTATAATATTTAAACCCATCCTCTGTTACTGCTGAACTATGGTATTCTACAGGAATAGATAATGTTATATTTTCCCCTACAGAAAGGCTAGTATCCTTTTCATAGTAATTTTGTTTTCTAAAATCATAGGTAAGATCTCCTACATCTTTATAATTAAACACACTATTAATTCTATTATCCTTAGTAGTGGATTCTAAAAAATAAGAATCTTTACTAGTAAATTCAGGGACAATATTTTCATTAATATTATATAAAGGCATCATTACTACAACTTCTTTACCATTTTCAAAATCCTCTATATTAATTTTTCCTGCGTCTAAGGAACTAGCAATTTTCTTAAATATTTTATCTTCTGTATCTATGCCATATATATTGGATTTAACAGCATCTCTAATTATACTTACATTAACTTCTTTATCAGTTAATTCTGCTTCAGGATTACCAAAATTCCATTTTAAAGTATAGGTTGGTGCTATTTCCTTATACTTGCTTAAAACTTTATTATTATTAATTCCTTCATACCATAAGAGCCCATCCCTAGCAAAATTCATTATCTCATAATCATCTATTCCCTTTATAGCTTCAATTTCTTCAGTAAAATCTGGTAAATCCATATTTCTTAAAGCATAGTCTAATTCTAATTCATAATCTGGTTGATTTGTAACAATTACCTTATCTATATACTCTTGAAAAAATATAAAGCTTATTAATACTCCACTTAATAATACTGTAATAGCTATTGTATACAAGCTAATATTTAACAAATGTTTATTTTTATTATACTTTTCATGTCTTAAAGCTATATTGAAAAAGTTTTGAGTCTTTTCTTTACTCTTACTCTTCTTAACTTTTAATTTTTCTTTAATATTATCAGTAGCTTTTGGAGCTTCACTGATGCTTCCTGTTAGTGGAATTTTAGCAGAAATAAGAATAGGTATTATTGCTCCTATAAATACAGCTAAAACACCAATTGCTAATCCAAAAAAGGTTAGTTGATAATCTATAAATAAATCCATTCTAGATGAACTATATTTATTAATTAATCCAATAATTAAATTTACTAAAGCAAATCCACCCAACATTCCAATTATTAAGGAAATAATTAATATATAAAAGATCTCCCAGAATAGTATACTTGTTGCCTGAAAATTGGTGGCTCCTATTGATTTAAGTAAAGCAATTCTTCTAGTTCTTCTTCTCATTTGTGTTAAAAATATCTGAAATATTGCCATAACAGTAGCAATAAATATAAAAGCCAATATTCCATAAGTTAATGTAGATTCAGTAGATCCTTCTACATCTGGATAGGCTAGTTTATTTTGCCTAAATTCTAAGAGATCATTGTTTTCTTCCAAAAATCTTTCTTTGCTTAAATTTGTTTTTACAAAGTAATTATAAGGCGTTTTTAAATCACTTACATCTTCATAGGAGTTTTTATATAAACCATTTTCAATAAATCTTTTACCAGCTTCATCTGTTATATATGAGTTAGCTACTATATTATCTCCTAGATCCCAAATATCGCTATAAGT
Organism: uncultured Tissierellaceae bacterium; assembly: GCA_964484955.1. Taxonomy (GTDB): domain Bacteria; phylum Bacillota; class Clostridia; order Tissierellales; family Tissierellaceae; genus CAYZDC01. Next base: position 1,894 of record CAZAGS010000119.1, on the reverse strand, counting down.
ATTTAATATACCTGAAACTATCATTTTACTTTGAAGTACAAATTCTTTTTTAATTATAGAACCTTTTTCTTCAATATTTTCAATTAAACCTTCGTCAGCCATATCTTCTGATGGAAGAAAAATATATAAATATTCTGTTTTAAGTTCTACTGTTACTCCATCAAATACTTCTAATTCCCTTGCACGTCTTCCATTAGTATTTATCATATTATAATATAATAAAGACTCAATTCGTGCATTTTCATCAAATACTTCTTCAGATTCTGGATTCATCCTTTTCCATCTATCAAAGTCGTCCTTTGCTTGTTTTACGTGTTCTGAGATTTCCATCCCCCATATTTTTGTGGTCATATCCACATTTTTTACAGCTTCATCTATTTCCTCACGAAATCTTTCTTTTTGTTCATTACGCATATCATATTCATCATATTCTTCAAGCACAATGTTTGTCATTACCAAAATTTCATCACCAATATCTATTGGCCCAGGAAAGTTTGACAATTGTCCTAGTTCAATAGCTATTTCATTATCTTTTTCTGGCATCTTTCCTTTATATAAATCAAAAGTAGCCATTTCTTCAAATTCCTTATCAAAAGTACCTATTACTCCTAATGCCTGGTTATTTCCAATAATTCTACTAACTCCTAACTTAGATATCTTTTCATCCTTTAGAAGTCCATCTTTATCTTCACCTATTCTGTCAAAATAACCATATTCCCAATTTCCATATGTCTCTAATCTCTGTATTTCCTTTGTTGATTCAGAACTTGAATATAGGATTGTTGCAATAATTATAAATAAGAATGATAAAACTATAACAAATGATAATATAAATGAATCCTTTTTTCTTCCTTTCAAACCAGAAAATGCAATTTTCCGCATATCGTCACACTCCTTACAATCTCTTTAAAATTTTATCAGGGTAATAATTAAATTATACCATTACCGTCGTGATAAATCTAAGAAACTGGTAATTTAAAGTAAATGTACTCAATAGGAATAAATATTCAACACAGAATAGTATATGAAGTTTTTAAAGAAGATAAACAGAAAAAATAGCAATAGATAGTTTTCAAACTATCTATTGCTATTTTTTTAATCCTCATAATCTATATCTAAATGTACCTCTTGAGGCATATTCTTTAGGTTAGTTTTTACAATTATGTATGGATAATCATAATGCTGTTCTAGTGCCTCATCTGGTTTAGGGTCTATAAATTCTGCATGGACAATAAGATCAAATTCTCCCTTTTTATTGCCCTCAATTATTATCTTATCAATGTCTACAAAGAAACCTGTTGACTTCTTTTCTCCTCTAGTTACAATAACATAGATTTCATCTCGGTATTTAAGTGTTAGTGCTCTTTCCTCCATTACATACTTTGGTAGCATCTCCATTATCTTGTCTGGAATATCATCAACTTCTACTGCCTTATACTTTACCTTGGTTTCTTTACCTCCTAAAACCTTTGGTAATATTAAACTTCCTAAGATAACTATAAGAGCTAATCCTACTAATAAATATTTCTTCATATTAATCCCCCTATTAATCTGACTTTCTATATAATATTCGTCAGTAGGGTTTAATATGACAAAAGACCCTTATGATAATAAAGGTCTTTAGTCTATAACATCTTTTCCAAACAAAACCTGTAACATAAACTTAGGTATTGCCATTTGTCGTTTAATTCTAGATGGGTTTTTCATTAGTCTATAGAACCATTCTAGTCCTAAGTCTTGGTAGATTTGTGGTGCTCTCTTTGCATTCCCAGCCAATATATCTATAACACCACCATTACCTATAATTACTCTAGAATTTAATCTATCTTTATTTGCATCTATCCACTTTTCTTGCATAGGAAATCCCAGTCCTACAAATATAATATCAGGATTT
>CAZAGS010000118.1:0-4988 GCA_964484955.1 uncultured Tissierellaceae bacterium | reverse complement strand
ACTCCCTTAAACTGAGAGGTTTAAGGGAGTGTGTTAATATAAATAGATAGGGGTCTATTTATTAGTCAATTAGCTATATTATTTTGTGTATTCAAGAACTTCAATTGAACCAGCTACTGTAGTTAATTCATCTGCAGTAAATGCATCCATTAATTCTTGATTTGCGAAGTATAGGTTTCCTTCTATTGTTGTTTCTTTGGTAGTAAATCCTTCAGTTTGTACAAATACATCACCTTTAACTGTACCATATTCAAGAAGTGTGTTTTCACTATTAATTACTAGACTTGGAACAGTTAATAAATATTCTTCCAGCTTACCATCTGCATTATTTGATGCAAGTGCTAGGGAACGTTTATCAAATTCACCTTCAACCATTAAATCTTCTGTAAAAGTTAAATCGCTAGTAGCAAGAACAATCCAGTTACCATCTTTGGAGATCTTTTCTACAAATGAAGCTTCATCTAATGCTAGAGAAGCTGATGATACAGCATCTGTATCTTCTGTTTCTACAGCAGGAGGTGTTGTTGTTTCCTCTACTTTTTCAGGGGCTTTACTTGAGCAGCCAGCCATAAGTGTTGTTAGCATTGCAAGTGATAATGTTAAAATCATAAGTTTCTTTTTCAAAATATTATTCCCTCTTTCTCTTATTTATTTTGTAATACTTCAGATATCAAGTTGTATTTTTATTAACAATTGACTCTTAACGTTTACAATTATATAATTATATCCTACCTGGTAAAAGTGTCAGTTTTGATTAATTTATAGGGTACAGTTGGAAGGAGAATAATAAATGATTTTTATAGATAGTGAATTAGAAACACCCCTATATATGCAAATATATGAGCAATTTAAATCACAGATAATTACAAAAGAAATCCCCAAGGGAAGCAAGCTGCCATCCATTAGAAGCCTTTCCTTAACCCTTGATGTTAGTAGAAATACTGTGGAAACGGCTTATATGCAATTGAGTTCTGAGGGATATATTGAAAGCAAGCCTGGTAGTGGTTTTATAGCTTTGGAATTAGAGAGTATGGAGCTTATTAAACTAGCTAATAAAGATTCTGAATATATAGATGATACAAGGTCTACAAGGGTTGAATTAGATGAAAATGATAATTATAAATATAATTTTAATAATAGATGTATAAGTGCAGAAGAATTCCCCCTAACTACTTGGAGAAAGATTTCAAATCAATGCTTATCATCTAATTTCGTAGAAAACTTTATGGACTATAATGCCAAATGGGGTGATTATGGTTTACAAGTTCAGTTGGCAAAATATTTAAAAAAGGCCAGAGGTGTTTCTTGTAAGCCTGAACAGATTATTATTTCCTGTGGCTTAGAGTATTCCTTGAGTTTGTTGTGCCAATTATTTAGGGAAGACTTTGATAATATAGCTATTGAAGATCCAGGTTATATGGAGGCCACAGATATATTTATTAATCATGGTTATAAGGTGAGTCCAATAAGTTTAAATAGGGACGGAATAAATGTAGATGAGCTAAGTGATTCTTCTGCAAAAATGGTCTATGTGACCCCTTCACATCAATTTCCAATGGGGACAGTTTTGCCAATTAAAAAGAGATTAAAATTATTAGATTGGGCAAGAAAAAATCATGGATATATAATTGAAGATGATTATGATAGTGAATTTAGATATAAATCTAAACCAATACCTTCATTACAAAGTATAGATTCACTTGGATGTGTTATTTATATGGGTTCATTCTCCAAGTCACTTTCTCCAACAATTAGGATAAGTTATATGATTTTACCTGAATCATTATTAGAAAGATATAATAAACTTTTTAATTGGTATCATATAACAGTATCATTTATGCAGCAAAAAATACTTCAACAATTTATGGAACAAGGTCATTGGGATAGACATTTAAGGAAAGTTCATTTAAATGCTATTAGAAAGCATGAATTATTGATACGTAGCATTGAAAAGTATATGGGTGATGATGTTATAATCCACGGCAAGAATTCAGGTTTGCATATATTATTAGAATTTAAAAATGGTATGAATGAAGAAGAACTAATTAAAAAGGCAAAGCAATCTGGAGTACAAGTCTTACCTGTCTCAACATTTTGGGTAAATAAGGATAATTATTCTAAGAATATGATAATGCTAGCCTTTGGTGGTGTGGCATTAGATGAAATTGAGAGTGGTATAAAGGCACTTTCAGAAGGGATATTGGGGGTAGGACCGTGGACATAAATATAATAGATTTTATTCTAGCTATTTCACCAATTGTATGGTTATTTGTTGCCATGCTTATCTTTAAAATGGAAGGATATAAGGCCGGTCTAAGTGCCTTAATTCTTTCTTGCATATTAGCCTTCCTTCGTTGGAAAATGCCTGGAATTAATATTGGAACTGCTATATTGGAAGGTCTCTTATTTACATTTTGGCCAATCCTAATAGTTATTATAGCAGCAGTATTTACATATAGGGTTATTACTTTTACAGGGGCAATTGAAAAGATTAAATATGCAATCTCTGGAGTTTCAACTGATAAGAGGATTTTAGTATTGCTTATTGGTTGGTGTTTTGGTGGATTTATGGAAGGGGTAGCAGGATTTGGAACTCCTATTGCAATTCCAGCTGGTATGATGTGGGGCATGGGTTTTGATCCAGTATTAGCAAGTGTTGCATGTATTATTGCTAATATTACTACAACGCCTTTCGGTGCTATAAGCATATTAACCCTTACTCTTGCAGAAATTATAAATGTTAATGTAGAATATTTATCCTTTGTGACTATTATTCAAATGGCTCTCCCTATGATATTAACACCATTTTTTATGATTTTAATAGTATGTAAGGGAGGATTGAAATCACTTAAAGGAGTCAAGTTAATTGCCCTTATTGCAGGCATATCTAGCTTTTTGCCCCAATTTATAGTTGTAAAATATATTGGCGCAGAATTGGTAGCTGTTATACCCCCATTAATTTCGCTAGCTTGTACAATAATGGCTGTAAAGTATCTAGGACCAAAAGAAGTTCCTAAGGAGTATGATCTTTCAAATAAAGATGAAGACCAGAAAAATAAAAATATTCATGTGGGAACAAGACAAGTATTATTAGCTGGCTTACCCTTTATTATAATATTTATACTTTTCATAATGACTTCAAAATTATTTCCAAATATCAATCTCATAGTATCTTCCATTAAATCTTCTTTAATAGTTTATAGGGGGGACAATCCGGCTACTTTAAACTTCTTTTGGCTCAATAGTCCTGGAGTATTGATAATGATAGCTACAGTAATTGGTGGACTGGCTCAAGGTGCCAAGATAAGAGATTTGGTAAGTATTTTTGGATCTACTGTAAAACAAATTTATAAAACTATTCTTACTTTTTTAGCTGTAGTAGCTACTGCAAAAGTAATTAGCTACAGTGGGATGATTAGTGAAATATCTTCTGTAATTGTGTTTGTTGCTGGAAATGCATATCCATTTATTGCTCCAATTCTAGGAGTTATTGGTGGCTTTGTAACAGGTAGTGGAACAAGTTCAGCAATATTATTTGGGACTATGCAAGCAAATGCAGCTAAAATGCTCGGTGTAAGCACCTATAGCCTGGCTGCAGCAAATTCAGTAGGATCCAGTATAGGAAAGGTAATATCACCCCAATATATAGCTACAGCAGCATCTACAACTGGCCTTTATGGACGTGAAAGTGAAATTTATAGAGGGGTTATGAAATGGATTAGTATATACATAATTTTGGCCATGATTATATCAGGTTTAACAGCTATGCTACTAATTTAGAAACACTGGGGACTGTCCCCAGTGTTTCCTAGTCCTACTTGGTAAATTCTTTTACACTGGTTTCTCCTGTTACTTTTGTTAAATCATCTACTTTAAAGGCTGTTTTTAACTCTTCCGTTGCAAAATATAAATTTCCCTCAATAGTAGCATCTTTAGTTGTGAAGCCTTCAGCTTGTACATATACATCACCTTTCATTATTCCATATTCAAGAAGGGTGTTGGGACTATTTATTACTAGACTAGGTGCTGTAACTGAGAATCTATCAATTTTGTTATCTGGTAAATATGCTGCAAATGCTAATGAACGTTTTTCAAAGTCACCTTCAACCATTAAGTCTTCGGTAAAAGTTAAATCCTTGTCTGTAAGCACTATCCAGTTACCATCTGCTCCAATTTTCTCTATAAATGAGGCCTCATCTGTTGCCATAGAAGCTCCAGAAACTGCATCTGGATTATCTGTACCTGTGTCACCACTAGCTGTATCACCTGTATTATCAGGAGGATTTGTTGTATCCCCAGTATCTGCTGGTGGAGTTGTTTCATCCACTGGTGGAGTCTTTTTAGCACATCCAACCGTAAGAGAAACGATTAGGACCAAAGCTATTATTAGTAACAAAAACCTTTTATTCATTTTATTCTCCTTCCTATTCTACATATTTGTATTAAGTAATCTAGATATTGATAAAAATATCTATTAATCCCTAGTATGCCCAACTTTTTATTATGTAGACCTCAAAAAAATTAAACACCAGGGACTGTCCCTAGTGTTTGAAAAATTTTAGTATTGGAAGTGTTTTTGATGCTAGCAAAGAAGATACAATAGCCTTTATAATATCCCCAGGTAAAAATATAATACATCCTATTTTAAGAACTGTGGCAAAGGGTAAAGCTTTTAGCATGATAATATTAAGAATATAATACATATAAGGCAAACCCAATAAATATATAGTAATTGTACCTACAAATGATGCTAGCCAAATATTTATATCTTTTAATTTCCCCGCAATATATGCTGCAAAGACAAAACCTATAATAAAGCCAAAACTGGGTTTTATAATACTTTGCAAACCACCTGTGAAATTTGCAAATATAGGTAAACCTATTAGTCCTAAAAATATGTAAAGTACTTGAGAAAGGGCAGCTAATTTTGCTCCTAAAATTAATCCAGATAAAATAACAAACAATGATTGTAGGGAAATAGCTACTTC
>CAZAGS010000117.1:0-5020 GCA_964484955.1 uncultured Tissierellaceae bacterium | reverse complement strand
ATGGCAACTAAGGATGATCTCTTTAATGTTGAACGAGGATTAAAATTAGATTTAGTTAGGCTTGAAAACAAAATGGATCAGAATCATAAGGCCTTATATGATGGATATAAATTAACATACGAGAAATTAGAAAGCCTTGAAGAAAAGGTTAATGAAATTGATAAAAAAGTAGATAGACATGATGTTGAAATTAGGGTCATAAGGAATGCAAGATAATTAATAAATGAGATTTTATGGGATGGGGCTTTATAGCTTACCATCCTTTTTAAATACTTAAATACCTAAATTTGGTTGAAGAAATAATGCTTTTCATATATAGTTAATATATTGGTGTGAAATACCCTAGTAGGAGGAACAATACATATGATTAGAAAAATTGCCATATCTGGCATGAAAGGCCGTAAGAAGGATACATTTTTATTGTCCTTTGTAGTTTTATTATCATTTTTATTTATTGTTGTTGCAACTGTCTTCTTTTCTAGTTCTGAACGGACTAAAAACATACAGAGAACCAATATGTTTGGTACATGGCAGGCTTCCTATTTATTTGGAGATGAAAAAACAGAAAAGGATTTGTTAGATACCAATAATATAGACTCTTTAGGTCATAGCAGAATTCTTGGGAAGTCATCTACGGTTGGATTTGTAGGTACATTTAATCAAGAACTTTTTGATATGGCACATTTCCAAATGTATGAAGGGAGATTTCCTGAGAATGCGGATGAAATTGCTATTGAATTAAATCAATTGAGTTATTTTTCAAGTGATGTTAAGGTTGGAGATAGGATTCCAGTAGAAATAGTTATACCTTTGGAAGAAAAGGACTGGGAGACAGCTCATAATGAGCAAATAAAGGCCTTAGATGCACGAACATTTGAAAATGAATCTGGATTATTTTATGAGTATTTTAAAAGTGAAAGAGAAAAACTTGGACTAGAAGAGCATGAGCCTACTCCATGGGAAATATTATATTCTCTAAATTTTAACAGAATTGAAAGAAATGAGCCTACCTTAGAAGTATTTAATGGTACTAAAGTTGTGATAAAAACTTCTTATTTATATTATTCTTTTGGTGGTTCCAATGAAGATATAGAAGATAATATTGAGCAAATAAAAAAAGAAGGAACAATAATTAGTCAATCTGGTGTAATAACTAGGGATATGCTAGTAACTGGAATAGTTCAAACCTATAGTAATGTATGGGATTTAGAGAACTATCCTGTAGCTAACTCATTTGTTACAGAAGAAGCAGGAAAGTATTTTATTGAAGAGGGTTTTTTAAAGACTGAAGAATTAGATGTTAGTGAATACAATGTACCCCTTAATTATTTTATTAAGTCAAATTTAACTGCAGATGAATTTTATAATAAATACGGGAATGATTTTGAAAATCTTAGAAAAAATAGTTTTGCATATCCAGAAACTGCGGGTTCTACAGAAACTACATTAACTTATGGTATATTAGCATTTATATTTATTGCTACAATATTTTCTGTATTTCAAATATATCTGACCCAAATGAAGAGACGAACTAGAAAGATTGCACTATTAAAGTCAATTGGTGCAACCAACAAACAGGTTAGAGGAATTTTAGTTTGGGAAGTTATATATCTTTTAATGTTCTGTATTCCTATTAGTATTATAGGTGGAATTTTAACTGTAAAACTGATTTTAATCCTTATGAACAACTTGGGAAGAGGAGATTTGAACTTTTTCATTGATTATAGCTTGACCACATTAGGATTAATAGTAGGAGTCATCTCTGTAGTAGTAGGTATGACTATACCTATGATAAAGTCAATGAAAGTACCTCTAACAGGGAATATATCTAAAGCTCCAAAACACAAAAGGACATTTATAAAAGACAAATTAAAAGTTAAATTTAAGGGTCTTGATATGAAGATTCAAACTTTTAGTAAAATATCCATACGAAATATCAGGTTTAATAGAGGAAACATATTATTAACTTTAAGTTTATATACCATAACATTATTTGTATTATTAAGTACAATTTTTCTCAGCTTTGTAGCCTTTGAAGACTATATTGATAAGGTAATAGTAACTTCTAAACCAGATTACGGATTTGAGTTTGATTATGGAATGAGAAATCGAGAGATACCGGAGTTTTTATCGGAACTAAATTCTATTAATGGGGTTAAAAGCGCTGATCTTTATAAAGCAGGAGAACATGCTTTTCTTTGGTATGATGGCATAGATAACAATGAAGTTCTATCTACATTCAAACAAATACTACCTGCTCATTTAATAGACAAACATTTTGGAGAAAATAGTCTAGATTATGTAAATCTAAATGAAGAAAATATGCATCTTGTTAGAGACTCAGCTGTAGTAAATACCTATAGTGTTAATTCGGAAGACGATGTATTTAATAGACTTGAGCAGGCTATTACTGTTGGGGCGATTAATAAGGATGAATTTAATAAGGGTAAAGAGGTAATTGTTTTAATGCCTCAATATTATCCTTACGACAATAATGAAGAGATAAGTATTATAGAAGACAACTCTATTATTGAGAATACAGATAAGAAAACTAGAATAGGACAACTTTTAGACTATAGTAAAACTTATAATATAAATTATGATTTTAGAAATAGGGAATTTTACCTAAGAGATAGTAGTTTATCAGTAGGAGATAAAATCAATTTAACTGTACCTACTGAGGGAGTATCCGGAAGTGATAAAACCAATGATGTAGCCTTCCATGAAGTGACAGTAGGTGGAATAATTAATTATTTTCCTGAAATGGGTATATGGCCATTTTCTGGAACTGTAGAAACACCAGTAATAATAGGTTCCTATAATTTTATTACAGATTTATATCCAGCTACAATTTCAGGAAAAGGGAACCTAACTGCAGAAAATCTAAAATATCTAATTCAAAGTCTAACACCTACAAGATTTGGAAAGACTTGGGTATATGTAGATGTAGATAAGAAGGCTGACGATGTACAAGTCCAAGTAGAACTGCAAAGATTAGCTATCGAGAAAGAATCTAGACTTTCTAATTATATAGAGGGCAACAATAAGATATTTAATAAAGGATTTAGAATCGCATCCATTATAATCATCCTAGGAGTAAGTGTGGCCTTAATAGCCCTAATAATACTATATAACACTACTCTATCAAAATTAGAGCAGGAAAGGGAACGTATAGGCACCCTACAGGCAATTGGTGTTACTGGAGGACAATTCAAAAAGTTATATTTAATCACAGGTATTTTATATGGAATAGTATCCATAATTTTAGCACATATATTACTTTCATTTATTGTGATTGCTACTACAGTAAGAAATAGTGGACCTTTTATTATAAATATAAAAAATGGATTATGGTTATATCCTTGGAATATCCATATTATTATTTGTGTAATATTCTTTATTATAACAGTGTTAACTTATTACCTGCCATTAGGTAAGATATTGAAGAAGCAACCAGTTGAAAATATTAGAAGTCTAAATAGTTAAAATGGGTGGAGGGCGAAATTAATGAGTCTAATCAAATTAGAAAATGTTAGTAAAACCTATGGGAAGGAAGAACTAGAAGTAAGAGCTTTAAGAAATATAAACTTAGAAATAGAGGCCGGATATTTCTATGCTGTTATTGGTAAAAGTGGATCAGGAAAATCTACTTTATTACAAATATTAGGGGCTTTGGATAAGCCTACAGAAGGAAAAATGTATTTAGAGGGACAATCAGTATTTGATAAAAATGATACTGAAATAACCTTGTTACGTCGTAGAAGAATTGGATTTGTATTTCAGTCCTTCAACTTGCTCCCAGAGCATAATGTGTTGGAAAACATATTAATGCCTGCTCATCTAGATGGAAAAAAACCTACAGAAGAGAGAATAAATGAAATTATATCTTCATTAGATATTGAAGATAAATTATCCTTCTATCCAGATGAACTATCCGGAGGACAAAGACAAAGGGTAGCTATCGCTAGAGCACTAATTACCAATCCTGCTATAATTCTAGCGGATGAACCTACAGGAAACTTAGATGAGGCTAACGGACAGGAAGTAATTAGGCTATTAAAAGAATCAGCTAGAAAATTTAACCAAACAATAATATTAGTAACCCATGATATGGATTTATCAAAGGAAGCTGATAGAATAATACAAATAGAAGATGGACGGATTGTAAGTGAGATTATGGTATAGGTCAATAAATTAATGACATAGTAGTAGTTTAAGATATCGTTAAATGACCTGTCATTCCCAGTGAAACGAGGAATCTTAGGTGCTAAAACAAAGATTCTTCGTCGTTACACTCCTCCGAATGACAACACCATAAGTGAACAACATTTATATATATGATGTTTTTAAGGCAGTAAAGAATTTAATAATAATGAGGGATATATATGTTTTTTAGTGATGAAATCAATTTTAATAATGTAAAAGATATAGAAGAAATAAAGAAATATTTAAAAATGAATAATGTAGATTATGACCTTCCAGATAAGACATTTGTCATAAGAGATAAAGGGCAAATAATAGCTACGGGATCTGCTGATGGAAATATTTTAAAATATTTTTTCTCGAAAGATGAATATCAAGGACAAGGACTAATGGTAACTATATATAATAGCCTTTTAAATCACCTTTTCGAAAGCGGATACAATAGCTTTTTTGTCTTCACAAGCCCTTGTAATAAAACCATCTTTCAATCATTAGGCTTAAAGGAAGTTTATTCAACTAATAGGGTATCCTTATTTGAGGGTGGGTTTTATAATTACCAGAAATGGATTAATGGTGTTAAAGATAGCATAATACCTAAGAAAGGGATAAGAGGGGCTATGGTAGTAAATTGCAACCCTATGACTTTAGGACATAAATACTTAATAGAAACAGCTTTAGAAGAGGTAGATGACCTATTAGTATTTGTAGTAGAAGAAGATAGGTCAATATTTCCTTTTAAAGATAGATTTAATATAATCAATAATGAGCTTAAAGGTAATAAAAATATAAGAGTTATAAAGGGAGGACCTTATATAAT
>CAZAGS010000116.1:0-5029 GCA_964484955.1 uncultured Tissierellaceae bacterium | reverse complement strand
TATCAGGGCTCATATTTAATTCTTCCATTGCATAAAGAATTCTTCTATGAACTGGTTTTAATCCATCTCTTACATCTGGGAGGGCTCTACTTACGATAACACTCATTGCATAGTCAAGATAAGATTTTTTCATCTCATCTTCTATGTTCTTATTTCTTATTCTTTGAATTCCATCACTCATATTATCCCTCCTCCTAGAAATCTATGTCTTGAACATATTTAGAATTTTCTTCTATAAATTCACGTCTTGGCTCAACTTTATCGCCCATTAATGTAGTAAATATTTCATCTGCAACCAAAGCATCATTTATGCTAACTTGTAATAGTGTTCTTGTTTCTGGATCCATTGTAGTATCCCAAAGTTGTTCAGGATTCATTTCTCCAAGACCCTTATATCTTTGTATACCATAATTACCTCTGCCTATTTCATCTAATACCTTTTCTAACTCCTCATCATCATAGGCATAGTGTTCAGCTCTACCTTTAGTTACTTTATAAAGAGGTGGTTGAGCAATATAAACATGGCCAGCAGTAATTAATTCCTTCATATATCTATAAAGGAAAGTCAATAGTAGGGTTCTAATATGTGCACCATCCACGTCCGCATCCGTCATTAAGATAATTTTACCATATCTAAGTTTTTCAATATTAAATTCACTACCAATACCTGTACCAAATGCAGTAATAAGTGCTTTTATTTCATCTGAATTAAGTATTCTATCCAGTCTAGCCTTTTCTACATTCATTATCTTACCTTTTAAAGGTAATATAGCTTGAAATAGTCTGTCCCGGCCTTGTTTAGCACTACCACCAGCAGACTCCCCTTCCACTATATAAACTTCAGTAATCTCAAGGTCACTAGATTGGCAGTCTGCTAATTTTCCAGGCAATGTTGAATTTTCAAATATATTTTTCTTTCTAGTTAAATCACGAGCACGTCTAGCAGCTTCTCTTGCTCTTTGAGAACTAACAGCCTTTTCTAATATTATTTTACCTTCTCTTGGATTTTCCTCTAAATAATTATTAATGCCATCATAGCAAATTGATTCTACTATTCCTCTTGTTTCACTATTGCCCAGTTTACTCTTAGTTTGTCCTTCAAATTGTGGATCAGGAAGCTTAACAGATAATATAGCAGTAAGACCTTCTCTAGCATCATCACCTGTTAGATTTTCATCTTTTTCCTTAATATATCCATATCTTCTACCATAATCATTTACAACTCTAGTAAGGGCAGTTCTTAAACCGGATAAATGTGTTCCACCTTCTCCAGTATTTATATTATTAGCATAAGTAAATACATTTTCTGTATAGCCATCAGTATATTGCATAGCTAACTCTACTGTTGTATTATCCCTAAGACCTTCAAAATAAATAACTTGCTTTTGAATAGCAGTTTTCTTCTTATTTATATATTCTACAAAAGATGCAATTCCACCTTCATAGTAAAATTCCTTTTTCTTATCTGTTCTCTTGTCACTTATTTTTATAGTAATTCCTTTGTTTAAAAATGCCATTTCTCTAAATCTATACTCTAAAGTATCATAACTAAACTCTAGTACTTCAAATATTTGATTATCAGGTTTAAATTGAATAGATGTTCCTGTGCTGTCAGAATCACCTATTACTACTAAATCAGTTGTGGCTATACCTCTTTCAAATTTTTGTTGATAGACTTTTCCGTTTCTTTTAACTGTGGCGACTAGCCATTCTGACAATGCATTTACTACAGATACACCTACACCATGTAGACCACCTGATACCTTGTAAGCTTGATTATCAAATTTACCACCAGCATGTAATATAGTTAAAACTGTTTCAACAGTTGATTTTCCAGTTTGAGGATGCCTTTCTACTGGTATACCACTACCATTGTCCTCCACTAATATAGAATTATCTTCAAATATAGTTACAGATATAGTATCACATACACCTGCTAGAGCCTCATCTATACTGTTATCAACAACTTCATATACTAAATGATGTAAGCCTTTTGGCCCTGTAGATCCTATATACATACCAGGTCTTTTCCTAACTGGGTCTAATCCAGTTAGGACCTGAATATCACTAGCTGTATAATGTCTATCTCCATTTTCTATAAACTCATTACTCATCTTATTTCCCCCAATCTATTAAACATTTGTTTTTTCCCTATTAAATAAAGATCTTGAAGATATATTAGATGTGTAAAGTTTAAACTTACTATTACCTACTCTTCTAGTTCTTTTACTTTTTTCTAATGATATTATATAAGTTTTAACACTATCATCATCAGTATTAACTAAAGATCCATTGCTAATCATATTTTGGATAAATGACTGGTTAATTTTGGATTTGTTTAAAGTACTTTTATCTAATATTAAAATTATATCCTTTTTTAGTAATGAAATATTATCCCCTATATGAATAAACATAATTATTCCCCTTATTTAAAGTTTCCATTTTCTATATAAAAAATTGATGGTTCTAAATGCTCCATAGAATTTAAATTAATTGCGTCTGTAACTGTTATAAAAGTTTGCATATTACTAAACAAACGGATTAAATAATTTCTCCTATCATCATCAAGTTCTGAAAATACGTCATCTAATAGAAGTACTGGATAAAAACCTCTTTCTCTTTTTATTAACTCTACTTCAGATAACTTTAGTGAAAGAACTACGGTTCTTTGTTGTCCTTGGGACCCATATGTACGTACATCCTTATTATTTATACTCATATATATGTCGTCTTTATGAGGACCAATTTCAGTAGTACCATATTCTATATCCCTTCTAAAACTATCTTTAAGCTTATTATAATAAGCTAATTCCATCTGTGACTTGTCTTCCAAAATAGCAACATTGCTTTTATAATTCAACTCTAATTCTTCAATATCTGAAGCTATGCTTTTATATATATTATTAGAAATATTAGAAATATTTTTAACATATCTTTGTCTTTCTATTATAATACTTGTACCAATATTTGATATTTGCATGTCGAATAAATCTAACAGATTATTTATATCCTTTTTAAATCTATTAGATTTTAATAACTTGTTTCGTTGAGATAATATATTATTATATCTATTTATATTATAACTGTAAACAGGTTTTACTTTGGATATACTCACATCCATAAGATCTCTTCTATAACTTGGGCCTTCTTTCACTATCTTTAAATCATCTGGTGAAAAGATAACCACACTTAGTCCACTATATAGTTCTTTATAGTTTTTTAATTCATTTTTGTTAATACGGATTCTTTTGCTTTTAACTCTATCCATTTTTATTTCCAAAAATTTATCATAATTGTTTATATTCATATTGGATCCTATATAAGCTTCACTTTTAGAGAAATTTATAATTTCATTATCCCTATTAGTTCTAAAGCTTTTTCCATTTGCACACATATATATTGACTCTAGTAAGTTAGTTTTTCCCTGTGCATTTTTTCCTATAAATATATTTATCTTTGGATTAAACTTCAAATAGATATTATCATAATTTCTAAAATTAATTAGCCTTATGTCCTTTACATTCAATAAATACAGCTCCTTAAGGCAGAAAAAATATTCATTATACTATTTTAGTATATCATATAGATAATGATAAACAAATGTTCTTTTTATATAATTAAAAATTTATCATAATCTATTATTTCAACTACATCATTGATTCTGATTTTCTTTCCTCTTTCAGTGGCAATTATATTATTTACTTTAACTTGCCCTTCACTGATTAATAACTTAGCATGTCCACCTGTACCAGCAACACCTGATAGCTTCAATAATTGATCTAATTTAATATAATCTGTACTTATCTTTATTTCTTTCATCTCTTCACCTCATTAAAAGTCGTCTTGTGCCAGTCTTACAGGTAATACCAAGTATATATAATTGTCATCATCTAGGCCATTAATTATACAAGGATTTAAAGAACCCATAAAATTAAGTTCTATCTCTTCATTATCTATTGTTTTTATTCCTTCTAGTATATATCTAGAGTTAAATGCTATATTTAAATTTTCACCATTTTGCTCTGAATCAATGGATTCAAATACATTACCTATTTCAGAGTTTGATCTTATATTTATTTTATTATCCATTACAGATAATTTAATTAAATTTGCCTTTTCTTCTTTAGCTAATAATGAGGCTCTTTCTAAGCTATTTTGAAAGTCTCTTTTATTAACACTAACTCGTGTTTTATGTTCTTTTCTTATTATCTCTTTATAATTAAAGAATTGTCCTTCTAATAGTCTAGAATAAAGAATGGTATCCCCTATATTAAATATAACATGACCTGGTGCTGCACTAATATTCATATCTTCATCATTGTCTTCAATAATCTTAGATAGTTCAGTAAGAGATCTACCAGGAATTATTATTTTCAATTCTATATTTGTATTTGTTGATAACTTTCTTAAGGCTAATCTATACCCATCTAGGGCTACAAAAGAAATCATATTATCCGATAATTCTAAGAGTACACCTGTTAAAGATTGTCTGGTTTCATCTTGTGATGTTGAAAATACTGTTTGTCTTATTGCATTTTTAAAAATATCTTTGCTAATAGTGAATGATTCTTTTTCAATTATTAATGGTAATGCAGGATAATCTTCACCTGGATTTCCAAGTATATTAAATTCGGAGTTTTCACATTTAATATTTATATTATTATTTTTAACTTCTATATAAATAGTTGCATCAGGAAGTTTCTTTATAATATCTCCAAATATTCTAGAATTAACAACTATGGATCCTCCTTCAATAATTTCACAATCTAAAAATGTTTCTATACTTACTTCCAAGTCCGTTCCTGTTAGCTTTAGTTTACCGTTTAATGTTTCTAATAATATTCCATCTAAAATTTGTAAAGTTGTTCTAGATGATATTGCTTTTTGAGTTATATTAATATGTTTTGATAAATCTCTTTGATGGACTTTTATTTTCATTTTATCACTCCTTAATTTTCACATAGAAATAGAAAGATATATAAATAATATAGTAGTAATAGTAGTAGGGCCTGTTATTATGTTGATAAGT
>CAZAGS010000115.1:0-5045 GCA_964484955.1 uncultured Tissierellaceae bacterium | reverse complement strand
TAAACCCATGTGGAGTAAAATTAGTCCGTGACGAGTAGATTTAAATCGTGTCGAGTATACTAAGCATATGAGCAGTAAAATCACAATAAATTTCAATTTTATAGCTAAAATCATTATATATAAGGTATTTTTTTAAAATAGTAGGGTATTTTCCATGACGAGTAAACTAGATTCGTGACGAGTAGATTTTAAAAATCAGATTAAATTTTTTAATCAAGGTAGGTTTGCTGAAGCTTACTACTTCCAATAAATTTTATAGTCTAATTTCTTACTGGAACTGGGACTGGAACGGGTAAAAATATTATAAAACCAGCAAAAATAGACTGAACAGGACGAAATTAAACGGTCTAAAAATGTCTAAATTAAAAGCTTTGGCATATATCTGATAATATAAAATAAAGAGTGGGAGTAGTACCCAGTTTTCTACAGCGTAACGAAAAGAAAACTGTAGTTACTCCCCCTTCGATTAAATTGTTATATTAAGATAAATTGAACTCATCAATAATTTCGATGAGTTTAATTTATAAAAAGTTATATTAATTTTAAATACTGGTTATCTTAGCTCTTTTAAAGTATTTGTATTAGATTTTCAATAGATTTTAATTACTTTTTAGCAAACTTATTTAATGTTAATATTCTTTCAGATTGTTCCATATCTTCCACCTTTAGATACTAATCCAATTGAATTTGTAAGATCAATCCATTTTCTAGGAGAGAGTGTAAAAGCATTTAGTCCAGATTGATTTCTAATTCCCTCGAATTCGAGGGAATTGAATTCAGGATTATGAAGAGATCTCATTTTCACACCTCATTTAAATTCTAGAATTAAAAAGACAAATAAATACATCCCTCTTTTAGGAATTATATTATTTGAAAGAATAGCAAATAAAGAAACAGTTTTAAATTTATCTTAAAAAGGGTATCACTATATTGTTAGTGGAAAATGAAAGAAGATTTAAATTAATAGACTGTATTAGATTTAAGTAAAATAAATAAGAAAGAAAAGATGTATGGAGGTTTTGGCAAATAGCACCTACTGTAGGTTTTCCAGCTATGATGAAGGCGCTTATGGCACTGAGGGAAGAACTTAACCTTTAATAGGTGTATATAAATACGTGGAGGAGATTATATGAAAATTGAATTTTTTCATGATGTAATATGTAGTTTTTGTTTCCCGATGTCGTATCGTATGAGACAACTAAAAGAAAGAAAACCTGAACTTGAAATTATTCATAGATCATTTGCTTTAGTACCAGAAGTTGAAGCCTTTGATACAATGTTTGAAAGTAGAGAGAAGTCGAAAGCAGAAATTTTAACACATTGGGAACAAGCAAATAAAAATGATGATTTGCATAGGTTCAATATTGATGGAATGAGAGAGAGTGACTTTTTATTTCCCACATCTATACCACCATTACGTGCAGTGAAAGCTGCTGAGCAAATTGGAGGAAATGATATAGCTTGGGATGCTTTCGATGCTTTGCAAAATGCATTATTCGTTGAGAATAAAAATATTGAAGAGTTAGAGGTCATCAAAGAGGCTCTTTCAAAGACAAATATAGATCTTGTAAAGTGGGAGATAGCTTATGATAGTTCGGAGTCATTAGAAGAGGTTCATAAGGATTTAGATCTAGCTAGATCATATGGGATATCTGGTGTACCTTTTCTTGTAATAAATGGGAGATATGGACTAAACGGTGCTCAACCATTAGCTAAAATAGAAGAGATGATTGATAAGATTATTGAAGAAGAAGATGGAGAGACTATAGGGATAGATTTAAAAAGGAAAGAGCAATACACACCCTGATTTGATGTAATAGGAATCGGAATCAGGGTTTTGTTATAATATCTAATAAAAAGGGTATCAATATATTGAGTTAATAACCAGCATTTGATTTAAGTAAAATCAATGAGAAGGAGAAAACAAATGGAAGTTTTTGCAAAGTTCTTAAATGGTATTGATAATTTAGAACAACGTACTAGAACAGAAGAAATTTTAAATTGGATAATTAACACTTTTCCAGAATTAGTTCCAAGGATTAAATGGAATCAACCTATGTTTACTGATCATGATACTTTTATTATTGGATTTAGCATAGCCAAAAACCATTTAGCTGTTACTCCTGAACCTGCAGGTATCAAGCATTTTTCTAGTGAAATTATTAAGTCAGGCTATGACCACAGTAAAATGATTTTTAGAATTCCTTGGGATAGTCCAGTGGATTATTCATTACTTGAAAGAATGATCGAATATAATATCTTAGATAAAGCAGAGTGTTTAACTTTTTGGCGAAAATAATATAAAATAGGGGGAAGGGAATTATGAATTCAATACAAAAAAATTTTAAATATTTCACAGATAAACATGGTGATATATATGAAGCCTATAGCTCATATGGTAAAGCCATAGATGAGGATGGTGGGCCATTAGAAGAAAAAACTAGAAGACTTATAAAGGTGGCCGTATCAGCAACTATTCAAAATGAATATTCCTTAACTACACATATTAAAAAAGCTTTAAAAGCTGGCTGTAGTATAGAAGAAATAGAACATACATTACTACTTATAGCACCTACAGTAGGCTTTCCAGCTATGATGAAGGCGCTTATGTCACTAAGGGAAGAACTTAACCTTTAAAAGATTATAGGACTAGCATCTGCTTGTTTGGCAGCCTTCTAATAATATAAGTCTAAAAAACTAGTTATATTTTAATTGTAACTAGTTTTTTTATTTGCAATCTACTCTTTAGTCTTTTTTTCCTTTCTTCTAGATATCATTTTCATCCTATTAGCCTTTCTCATAGAATTAACTAAAAATCCACCCTGAAATCTTCTTGGTTCATGTGAAACAATAAATGCATTGGGCTCATATTCATCGATTAAATCTAAAAGCTCATCTTCTCTATTTCTTCTTGTAAGGATATCTAATCTATATCTTTTACTGTCTCTACCTTCTCCTTCATAGACTGTAACTCCAAATCCTTCATTTCTTAAATGGCTAATTAAATCTGTGTTTTTATTCATAAGATTTACTGAAAAATTATTGTATCCAATTGCAAGTTTGTTCTCAACTGCTCCACCTATAAGTATACCTAGTCCAAATCCAAGAGCATATACTAACATTGCAAGTGGTCCTTGGTCCCCACTAAATACAAGGGACAGTCCAAATACATATATAAGTGCTTCTGCAAAGCCAAGAAGTGCAGCTATTACAGTCATGTTTTTAACTAAAAATATTGTCCTAAGGGTTAAAATTGGAACGTATACTAATTGTAATAGTAAAATCAAAATTATATTTATCATGAAATCTCCTTCCTAAATTTAATTTACTATTAATAGTATAAACCAAAACACGTTCTTTTCCAATCAAAGACTGTTGGCACTTAAGCATTATCTTGGGATGAAAGCATAAAATGTGATATGATATATCATATTGGTATTTCAAATTAGGGTTAAAGGAATGATGAAATGAGCTCAAATAAATCTAATGAGATTTTACTTCTTAAAAAAAGCAAACGTGGGATAGCACGAATAATATTTGGAAGAACTGGAATTGTTGTTACTCTTTTAATAACTCAGATATTAGTGTTAATTAGGGTGTTTAGGTTTTTGGAAAGCTTAATTCCATTTACTGTTGCTACATTATTAGGATTTTCAATAATGATGGTCCTATATGTAGTTAACTCTGACCATAATACCAGTGTGAAACTATCTTGGATTACATTAATCATGATATTACCTGGTTTTGGAGGTATGCTTTATATATTTATACAAACAGATATTGGCCACAGAACTATCAAAAAACGAGTTAAAAGGATAGTTAAAGAAACACAAACAGAATTTACTAATCAAGAACTTTTAATGGAAAGATTAAAATTAGAAAATAAAGGACTTTATAATTTGGCTTGCTATACTGGGAAAGCAGGAGGATATCCAATATATGAAAATTCCTCAACAAAATACTTTCCTCTAGGTGAAGATGCTTTTAAAGAAATGTTAATACAGTTAAGAAAGGCAGAAAAATTTATTTTTATGGAATATTTCATAGTTGATGAAGGATATATGTGGGGAACGATTTTAAAAATCTTATCTGATAAAGTAAAGGAAGGGGTGGAAGTTAGATTTATGTACGATGGCACTAATGAATTTGCCTCATTGCCACATAATTACCCAAACAAATTGAAAAAGCTGGGTATTAAATGTAAGGTATTTTCACCAATTCGTCCTTTCCTGTCAACTCATTATAATTACAGGGATCATAGAAAGATATTAGTAGTTGATGGACGTGTTGCCTTTACTGGAGGGTTAAATCTTGCGGATGAGTACATAAATAGAATACAAGTCTACGGTCATTGGAAAGATACAGCTATTATGATCCAAGGACAATCAGTAGAAAGTTTTACTATAATGTTTTTACAAATGTGGAATGCCAATGAAGAAAATAGATCTTATTTAACAAATTTTTATAAATCTAAACTACTAAATGTAAAGGAAAAAGGATATGTAATACCATTTGGAGACTCTCCATTAGATAATGATAAAGTAGGTCAAATGATATATATGGATATATTAAATCGAGCAGAAGATTATGTATACATTATGACCCCCTATTTAATTTTAGATGGTGAAATGGTAACTTCCTTACAATTTGCAGCTAGAAGGGGAATTGATGTAAAAATTATAATGCCCCATATACCTGATAAAAAGTTTGTTTTTGCTCAATCTCGAAGCCATTATAAAGAGTTGATAGATTCTGGTGTCAAAATTTATGAATATACACCTGGATTTATGCATGCTAAACAATTTTTAAGTGATGACAGGAGAGCCGTTGTTGGAACAATTAACCTTGACTATAGAAGTTTATACCATCATTTTGAATGTGCTTTATATATGGAAGATACCTCAACTATTTTAGATGTAAAATTAGATTTTAAAGAGACTCTAAAAGAGTCTCAAAGGGTTACTTTAGATGATATTAAGAAATATAATATTTTTATGACTTTAACTGGAAGAGTCATAAAGCTATTTGCTCCACTTATGTAAAAT
>CAZAGS010000114.1:0-5069 GCA_964484955.1 uncultured Tissierellaceae bacterium | reverse complement strand
GATGAAACAGTAAAGAATATTACAATGTTTATTATTAACAGTATAGAAAATCTAGAGGTAGAAAATGCGGATACTATGATATTAGATTATGAAGGGTATTTAATTCAAGATTTAAATGTATTATTAAAGCAATATGAAAGAGCTAATAGCAATCCAGAGTTATCTAAAATATTCCAGTCAGGGGTAAAGGAAAGTATGGCAGGTTTGAAAGATGAGTTCCTCAAAGACCTTTTAAATAGAACCTTAGACAGTGGATATATCTTATTAAAAGGTGGGGGCTATATTTATCCTGAGATTGATTATGCAGAAATATTACAACATAGAAGTAGCATTTCAAAAGAAGCAGTAGATTATTTAGAAATAATGGATTTAGAAACAAAGAATAGATTTACCTATGGTGAAGTAATAGAAATATCTCAAAAAGAGTTATTAGGGCGGATAATTAAGGCTGAAAATTATCTAGTTTCAAATAAAGACTCTAGGTCATCAAATAAGATATTTGAACTTTATACTGATTATGTTAATGGTGTAATACTAGCTACAGGAAACCCTTATGTATTAGCAAATGAAGGTACAAGTATTATTAAAGACGAAATATTAGATGAATATAAGAAATTTATAAGTAATAATAAAGACAGTAGGACAGCAGAATTTTTGCAAGAGTATATTAATATATTAGAAGACAACAATAATGAAATGGATTCAGCAGAGGTATTGGAGTTTTATGATAATAGGTATTCAAACATTAAATATAAATTTGGAGATTTAGGCCTCTAATAAACAAAACCTTTCACATGTGTGAAGGGTTTTTATTTTTTTGGACACTTCGTAATCTTAAAACGTTATATAGATAAGTGAATGAAAAACATTACTGTAAGTAGATCAATTGAAAGGAGAATAAAAATGTTATATTGGCCAAATTTAAATATATTTGATGTAAGAATTCCCCATGAAGATTATGGAATTAAGCAATTTAGAAAATTAGAATTTCGATGGATTAAAAGAACTCAATAAGAAATGTTACTATTATCAGAAAAAAGGTGGTAAAATTTATATAACAAAAATTATTTAAAATAATTTGGACACTTTGATCTTTCCATCCGTTATATAAGTAAGAGCAAAAGTGAGGTGATATTATTAATATATATCTAGTATATGAAAAGTATAATAGGGATTTTCTTGCCTTTGCAAGAAGCATTACAAATAATCATAGTGGTGCTTTTGATTTAGTACAAGATGCCTATGTAGCAGCATTAGAAAGAGAAGAGATCTTTACCCATATGAATGAGTATCAAATAAAGGGTTGGTTTTTTACAACTATTAAAAACAAAGATATAGATAATATTAGAAAATTTAACAGACTCCACTATTTAGGTGATGAAGAATTAATAATATCATTATCAGAAGGCTTTGAAGAACAAGTAGCTATGAAAGAATTGCTCGATAAGTTGCCTGAAAAGTATAGAAAGGTAATATCACTAAGATATGAAATGAGTTTGAACAGCGTAGAAATAGGAGAGATATTGAATATTTCTCCTTCCACAGTAAGATCCCAGATAAGCACAGCACTAAAAATACTAAGAAATTACTTATAGGAGGGTTAATATGTCAAAAATATTGAATGTTGGAGTACTGGATGTTAGAGAAGTAAATGAAGAGTTGGCAGCTAAAATAAGTGAATTGAAGAACATTGGAGTCATAATAGAGAGTGATAGGTCTAGAATTCTTTTAAAAGATGCAAAGAAGATTAATATTGGTTCTACAATGAAAATACCAGATGGATTAGATTTAAAATTTGTTATGAATAATGGAGAGATGAAAATAGACCAGGAGTATTTAGATGGGTTCCCTGGTGCTATAGCTTTATTAGTCAATGGTAGAATTGTTTTTGATAAGAGTATTGATAATAGTACTCTAGATAAAAAGATTTATTCCTTAATGTTAAATGGCCAAGTAATATGCCCCAAGAGATTAACTGGATTAATTCAATCAAAGGGAATGATTAATGGGGAGATATTAAGCCATAAGTCAGATTATAATTTTTATAATGGAAGTATTAATTTAACTAATAGATTTTTAAAAGCTTTGAAGCCAAGCTCAAAATTATCTTTAAAGAAATTAGTTGTCCTTGAAGACCTTGATCCAGTTGTATTAGAAGAAAAGGTATCTAATATAGAAGTATTGAAGACCTTAATTGCTTTAGAGGAATATGAAGATATATTATCTAAATATATAGATGAGTACTATGAGGTTAATAAAACTATAATACCAGGCAATAGCAAACAAGTAAAATACATTGATGAGAATTTAGTTTTAGATAATACATCTATACTAAAATTTGAAAATAATGTTTTATATGTTGATGGAAAAGTATCTATTAAATTCACAGGAGAGGTGGATTTTGGTAATCATATTGAACTTTTAATTTGTGATAAGGTAACTTGCAATAGTGAGACCTATGAAATAATTAAAAACAACATAGGAGAGGGCGTTAAGATAGAAATAACAGAAGGAGAGTTGCTAGAAAACCTTAGTAAAATGGTATTAACAGGTGAGATTAAAGAAGTAACTACTATTGTCAACAAGGGAAAACTTATAATAGATGAAGATCTTGATTATGATAGTTTTATAAAAAATGTAGTAGCAATTATAAACTACGGTGTAATAGAAGGACCAGAGGAAAGGTTAAGTATTATAAGAAATGTAGTAAAACAGAATTATGGAAAGATTAAAGCTACAGGGGAAAATAAGAGAGAAGAAGTAGATAAAGATGAAGATATACTTTATTCAAATATAGGAGAATTAAAATTATAATTAATTGACATATTATAACTATATGATAAACTGAAATTGAACGTATTATGATACGTTCAATTTCAGTTTATGGAGGGTTATTGATGGAACAAATTAAAAATGGTGAAACTAGGACTATGGAATTTAAAAGAGAATATTCTAGAACTATTTTGAAAACAGTATCTGCATTTGCCAATTATTATGATGGCCAAATTATTTTTGGCATAGATGATTTCTTAAAGGTAATAGGGGTAGAAGATCCTCTTTCTCTTAAGTTAACTATTGAAAATGCTATTAATGATAATATAACCCCCAAACCATATTTTGAGATTACTGATGATATTATTGAAAATAAGAATGTTTTAATATTAAAGATCTTCTCTGGTGAAAATACTCCATATGTATTTAATGGAAAGGCCTATAGAAGATTGGATACTTCCACTGTAGCTGTAGACAAAAATGAATATGAAAATCTCATATTGAGAGGTCGTAACTTAAGTTATGATTCTTTAACCTTTGATGAAGGAAAGTTAGAATTCCAATATTTTCATAATATTATAAGGGATAGATTAGATATTGGGGCATTAACTGCTGACATTATGAAGACTTTAGAACTAATGTCAAATAAGAAATTTAATATCGCAGCTGCCTTATTGTCTGACAAGAACCCTATATTAAACTCTAGGATCTCCTTAATTAGATTTGAAGATGAGTACAAATTAAATATTAATGATAGATTATATCTTAAAAATATATCTATTATAGACCAATATGATAAATCTATGGATTTCTTTAAAAAGCATATAAATATTAAGGAAGTAATAGATGGGGCATATAGAAAGACTATTGAAGAAGTTCCAATAGTAGCCTTTCGTGAGGCTTTAGCTAATGCTATTGTCCACAGGGACTATATGATAGATTCAGATATTAGGGTAGAATTTTTTGATGATAGAATTGAAATAATATCCCCTGGAGGGCTGCCTCCAGGAATCACTGAGGAAGAATATTTAGATGGAAGAATTTCAATACCACGGAATAAGATAATTGCCAATGTCTTTTTACGTCTGGGCATAATTGAGAGATTAGCAACAGGAATTAGAAGGATAAAAGGCTATTATAAATTATATGATGTGAGTCCAACTTTTCAAATTTCCCCAAATTCAATTAAAGTAATACTGCCCAAGGTCATATCAAATAATACAATGATCAAAGAAAATGAAGTCAACTGGATGAACGAACGAATGAACGAACTTAATGATGTTGAGATTGTTCTTCTAAATCAATTTAAATATAAACATACCTTAACTAGAAAAGAAGTAGAAGAAACAATTGGACTAAAGAAAACACAAACTGTACAAATTTTAAATGATTTGATTCATAAAGGCTTAATAATTAGGGCAGGAAGAGGTAAAGATACTATATATAAATTAGTATAATAATGATTTTTATTATCATTGAAACTAGCAATCCATTGTAATATAATGTATTTAGAGATACGAAGGATAAACCATAGGGGGGTTAATATTTTGGCTAAAGAACACAGGCTTAGAAGCGAAATAGAAGAACAATTTACATGGGACTTATCTACGATTTTTAAAACAGAAGAAGAAATGCAGACAATGTTAAATGATGCAGTAGAATCATCTAAATTAATTGAAAAGGAATATAAGGGGAAACTAAATACTCCAGAAATGATTAATGGGTGCTTAGATGAATTGAAAAAGGTAATGCAAAAGGTTACACTAGTAGGTTCATATTCATATTTAGCAGTATCTGTAGATCAAACTAATACTGAGAATATGGGAAGGCAAATGAAAGTATCAAATATTATGAGTGACTTATCTAGCAGACTTAGTTTTGTTGAAAGTGAAATAATAGAAGCTAGTGAAGAAGTAATAGCTAATGCTATTGAAGAATCAGATGAAAATGCTAATTATTTAAAAGATATAATGAGAAACAAAGAACATGCATTACATCCGGAAGTAGAAAGAGTATTATCAGCACTTTCTAGCACCTTAAATGCTCCTTATCAACTATATAATAGAGCAAAATTAGCTGATATGGACTTCGGAACATTTACTGTAGATGGTAAAGAATACCCGCTAAGCTTTGGCCTATTTGAAGATGAGTGGGAATATGAAAATGATACAAAAATAAGAAGAGCAGCATTTGAAGCATTTTCTAAGAAATTAAAAGAATATGAAAATACTATAGCCGGAACTTATCAGACCCAAGTACAAAAAGAAAAAACTATGGCAACTTTAAGAGGTTTTGAT
>CAZAGS010000113.1:0-5100 GCA_964484955.1 uncultured Tissierellaceae bacterium | reverse complement strand
ATATATAAATAATATAGTAGTAATAGTAGTAGGGCCTGTTATTATGTTGATAAGTGGAAATATAGAGGTCTCTATTAGATTATCCAAATTAATAACATGTTAGTAACTAGTATAATAACTTAATACTTATCAACAATATTCCTTTTATCTGTTAACTCTTCAATGAGCTTATAACCCCTTCTATCTTTCTTTTTAAATTTTCATCATCTTGCATATCTGTATTTATTTTGTCACATGCATGGATGACTGTAGTATGATCACGTCCTCCAAACTCATCTCCAATTTTAGGAAGGGATAAGTCTGTGAGCTCTCTAGTTAAATACATGGCAATTTGTCTAGGAAATGCTATAGCTCTTGTTCTTTTTTTAGATTGAAAGTCTTCTAATTTTATTTTAAAGGATTTAGCTACTGCCTCTTTTATTAAATCTACTGTAATTTCAATAGGTTTACTATTTGAAAGTATGTCTTTTAAAGCTTCTTCAGTTAATTCTTCAGTTATATCCTTATTAGTAAGTGACGAGTATGCTACAACTCTTATAAGTGCTCCTTCTAATTCTCTAATATTTGATTGAATATTATTAGCTATATATAGCATTACATCATCAGGAACTAAAATATTTTCTATATTAGCTTTTTTTCTAAGTATGGCTATTCTGGTTTCCAAATCTGGAGCCTGTACATCTGCCAATAGTCCCCACTCAAACCTAGATCGTAATCTTTCTTCAAGTGTAGGAATTTCTTTTGGCGGTCGATCTGATGAAATAATTATTTGTTTGTTATTTTCGTGTAATGCATTAAAGGTATGGAAGAATTCTTCCTGGGTACCTTCTTTACCAGCTATAAATTGTATATCATCAACTAATAAAACATCAATATTTCTATATTTATTCCTAAACTCTTCGTTCCTATACTCCCTAATAGAGTTAATCAATTCATTGGTGAATTTTTCAGAACTCACATATACAACTTTTGAATTTGGATTTTGGCTTAATATATAATGACCAATGGCATGCATTAAGTGAGTCTTTCCTAGTCCTACTCCCCCATATAGAAATAGTGGATTATACGCTTTTGCAGGTGCTTCGGCTACGGCTAATGATGCTGCATGAGCTAGTCGATTACTATTTCCAACAACAAAGGTGTCAAATGTGTATTTTGGATTTAGCTGAGATCTTTGATTATTCACCTGTGGCTCTGCTATATTTGTATTAATATGGTTATGGCTAGCACTTTGTTCTTCACCTGGAATAATAAATTGAATAGAAAAGTCTTCTTTTGTAACTTCTTTTATGGCATTTTTAATAAGATTTAAATATCTTCCCTCTAATATGCCTTTAGTAAAATCATTGGGAGCTGCTAAAACTATTTTTCTATTACTTAAACTTATAGGTATAATAGTCTTTAACCAAGTATTATAGCTAACTTCGGTTAATTCTACCTTAATAAGCTTTAAGACTGCTTCCCAAATGTTATCTAAATTAGATACCATATCCTTCCTCCTCCTCAAATAATAAAAAAATTATAGATTATTTCAAAACTTATCAACATAATTATTAACAAAATAAATAGCAATTTAAGAATAAATAATATGAATTACACTAAAAATAAAAGTGGATAAGTTAATAACAATTTGTCAATAAGATAATTTTTTATAATTACTTTTTTATTTATGCACAGAATATTTAATATTGATTTGTGGATAAGAAATGAGATAATATCAATGAAATTCGATAATTTAAACAAATCTTCAACAGTTATACACATGTTATACACAAATTGTGCATAACTATTGATTTATATACAAAATAAAAATATATCCACATGCTTATACTATGATATCAAATATACTATTAACATTCAATAAAATTATCCACAGGACTAACATATTGTTAACAACTATATATTAAGCAGATATAGTTGAAATTTCTTGACATACCCATGATAAATAAATATAATCATAGTAGTGTTTATGTTTTCTTACTTAGAAGACTCTATATTTCATATATATCGGTACAACAATTAAGGAGGTGTAGATTTATGAAAAGAACGTTTCAACCAAAGAAAAAGCAAGGTAGTAGAGAACACGGCTTTAGAAAAAGAATGAAGACTAAAGCAGGTAGAGCTATATTAAAGAGCAGAAGACAAAGAGGCAGAAAAAGATTATCAGCATAGGCCGCTATTAAGTGGCCTTTTTATAACCAATAAGAAAGTTCTTCAAGGGCCATTTTTTTAAAGGAGTAATAGTATGGAAAAGAAGTACAGACTACGAAAGAATATGGAGTTTAAACGAGTATACAGTGGTGGAAAAAGTTATTGGAATCGAAATCTAGTATTATATGTTAGAAAAAATGCTTTAGAAAATTCTAGGATTGGGATAACTATTACAAAAAAGATTGGTAATGCAGTTGTAAGAAATAGAATTAGAAGAAGAATGAAAGAAATTTATAGGTTAAAATTAGGAAATATAAAAGGTGGATATGATTTGATCCTAATACCCAAAAAGAATTGCGTTGATATTTCATATAAAGATTTGGAAAGTGCTATGATTCATATTATGGGTATTGCTAGAATTTTAAAAAATTAGGAGAATTAAAATGGCTAAATTGGCTATTTTTTTAATTAGAATTTATCAAAATGTAATATCAAAGTATATATTAAAAGGGAATAAATGTAGGTTTTATCCAACTTGTTCGACATATTCAATAGAAGCTTATAAAAAATATGGTTTTTTTAAAGGAAGCTATTTAACTATAAGAAGAATTTTGAAATGTCATCCTTTCCATGAAGGAGGATATGACCCACTTAAATGATAGGGGGTTAATATATGAGGGCTTTTCTAGGTAATATACTAGGGGCGCTATTAAAATTAGTATATGATTTAGTGTCTAATATGGGCACAGAGCCGGCTACTTTTTCATACTATGCAATGGCTATAATTATAACAACTATATTATTTAAATTGATGCTATTGCCATTAAACTTACATCAGGCAAAATCCACTAAAAAGATGGCTGAATTACAGCCTTTAATTAAAGAGGTACAAACTAAATATAAGAATGATCCTCAAACACAAACTGCAAAAATGCAGGAGATTTACAAAGAGCACAACTATAATCCTGCTGCAGGATGTCTACCATTACTTATTCAATTGCCAATTATACTTGCTTTCTTTGCAGTATTTAGGGAACCAGCTAAGTATGCATTCACAGAACCAGGATTTTATGAAGCTATGAATAAGACATTTTTATGGATTCCAAACTTAGAAATAAATGATACTATTCTATGGGGATTGCCATTATTAGCAGCAGCTACAACTTATCTTCAAAGTATTACAATGCCTACACCAAGTACAGATGCTCAAGCCCAATCTACTCAAAAGATGATGAATTACTTTATGCCAGTAATGATCTTTATGGCAGCTAGAAATTTTCCAGCAGGATTGGCACTTTATTGGGTAATAGGTAATATATTTACAGTAATCCAACAGGTAATATCAAAAAGGTCTTTGGTTAAAATCAAGGAGGAACGATAATACATGAGGTTTGTTATTAAGCAATCTAAAACTATTGATGAAGCTGTAAAAGAAGCACTTTTAGAATTAAAAGCAAGAGAAGATCAGGTTGAGATAGAGATTATTGAAGAGCCAAGTAAAGGAATTTTTGGTTTAATCGGAGTAAAAGAAGCAGTTGTAAAGGTTACTTTAACATATGATCCAGTAGAAGAGGCTACTAGTTTTTTAACTAGAGTATTAGATTCTATGAAAATTGGAGCTAAAGCTGAAGTAAATATAGATGGTGATGTACTAACTGTAGATATTTATAATGTTGACCCATCAGATATGGGAATATTAATTGGAAAAAGAGGTAATACACTAGACTCATTACAGTATTTACTTAGTTTAGCAATTAATAAAGGAAATTCAGATTATTTAAAGGTATTAATAGATGTAGAGGGTTATAGAAAAAAGAGAGAAGAAACACTTATAAGACTTGCTAATAAAATGGCTGATAAGGCAAAATATAGCAAACGTCCAATAAAACTTGAACCTATGAACCCCTATGAAAGAAGGATAATACATTTTTCTCTTCAAAACACTATAGGAATAACCACCTACAGTGAAGGTGATGAGCCATATAGAAGAGTAGTTATAAATACTAAACAAAAAAATAGTTAATTTTAAAGCCCACTAATTTCTAATATGAAATTTAGGGCTTTTTCTTTGCTTATTGTAAAGATTCTATGATACGGTTATAATAGAGAAACAAAGAATAGACTGAGGTGATTTTATGAGTGATACAATAGCTGCAATTTCAACAGCAGTAGGTGAGGCAGGAATAGGTATTGTAAGATTAAGTGGTAAAAATGCCATTAATATAGCAAGTAAGGTATTTAAAGGAATAAATACCAAACAGTTAAATATAGCAGAAAATAGAAAACTGGTATATGGTCATATAATAGATGGTGCTGAGATTATAGATGAAGTCTTAATAGCCTATATGAATGAACCATTTACCTATACCAGAGAAAATATGGTGGAAATATATTGTCATGGTGGTATAATACCAGTTAGAAAAATTTTAGAATTATTATTAAGAAGTGGGGCTAAGCTAGCTGGACCTGGTGAGTTTACTAAAAGGGCATTTCTAAATGGACGCCTTGATCTATCCCAGGCAGAAGCAGTAATGGATATTATAAAAAGTAAAACAGATAAAAGTTATGAAGTTTCCCTAAGCCAATTAGAAGGATCATTATCTCATAGGGTAAAAGATATAGGGGATATATTATTAGCAATGATAGCTCATGTTGAAGTATCAATAGATTTTCCAGATCATGAGGTAGATGAAATAACTTATGATGAAATGAAAAGAGATGCTAAAATTGTAAAATTAGAGATAGAAAAGCTTATAGCCACTTCCCATAGAGGTAAGATTCTAAGAGATGGTCTTAATACCATAATATTAGGCAAGCCTAATGTAGGTAAGTCCTCATTATTAAATGCAGTTTTAAGAGAAAATAGGGCCATAGTAACTGATATACCAGGTACTACTAGAGATATAATAGAAGAATTTATTAATATAGATGGTATACCTTTAAAAATAG
>CAZAGS010000112.1:0-5336 GCA_964484955.1 uncultured Tissierellaceae bacterium | reverse complement strand
CTTATTACGTTTAAAGGCTTATAATTCCGGGTAAAAATGCTTAGCAACAAGAAATAGTATGATAGGGGATGGAGTATGATTAATTGGCTATCGCAATTTAACCCAGTTACACAAGCTTTTATAGGTACAATGTTTACATGGGCAGTAACAGCCTTAGGTGCTGCCATGGTTTTTTTCTTTAAAAGGATTAATAAATTAGTGTTAAATGGAATGTTGGGATTTGCAGCAGGGGTAATGATAGCTGCTAGTTTTTGGTCTTTATTAGCTCCAAGCATAGATATGGCAGAGGAACTAGGACAAACACCATGGCTAACCGCTGCAGTAGGATTTTTAGGAGGTGGAGCATTTTTATTTTTCGTAGACAAACTACTTCCACATTTACATTTGGGACTAGAGACTACGGAAGCAGAGGGAATAAAGACTCAATGGCAAAGAAGCTTACTTCTTGTACTAGCAATAACCCTACATAATATTCCAGAAGGACTTGCAGTAGGAGTGGCATTTGGAGCAGTTGCTTATGGAATACCTTCTGCTACACTGGCGGGTGCTGTGGCATTGGCCTTAGGAATAGGACTACAAAACTTCCCAGAAGGTGCAGCGGTATCTATTCCTCTAAGAAGAGAAGGATTTTCACGTAAAAAGGCATTTTTATACGGTCAAGCATCAGGCATAGTTGAGCCCATATCAGGAGTTATTGGGGCCTTAGCTGTAGTAACAATGAGACCAATACTACCATATGCTCTATCATTTGCAGCAGGAGCTATGATTTATGTTGTTGTAGAAGAATTAATACCAGAAGGAAGAATGGGTGAAACTAAGAGACACTCGGATATCACTACAATTGGATGTATGATAGGTTTTGCAGTAATGATGGTATTAGACGTAGCTTTAGGCTAATTAATTGGAGAAAGACTTAGGACTTTATCCAGGATATTGAAAGAAATAAGTATTAATCAATGGATAGAAAAAAGAAGCTAAAAGAACAATATAAAAAGGAGCCAGCAATGCTGGTTCCTTTTTATATTCAATTTTACAAAGGAGTTATTGACATATGCCCTTAAGTAGCTATATAATAAAGCTAGTAAGTGACATATGTCAATAACTCTTATAAAAAGAAATATAAAAGTGGGGTAGGTGTAAAATGGCAAGACCTAGGAAATGGAGGAAAGTTTGTAGTTTGCCGGATAATAATCGATTTGGACCATTAGATACAGCTTTAAATCCAGAAGAATTTATTATTATGGCTATAGATGAATATGAGACCATAAGATTAATAGATTTAGAGGGATTAACTCAGGAAGAATGTTCTGAGAAAATGCATATTGCCAGAACAACTGTCCAAAGAATCTATAGTGATGCACGTAAAAAGATTGCAGAATCACTAATAGAGGGAAAAGTATTGCTAATTGAAGGTGGAGATTACAAGCTTTGTAGTAGTGCAGACAATTCATGTGGTAATACTTGTCGTAGACGTAGACGAGAGCAAGGTATAATAAATAATAAGGTTAGGGGTGACTAGCTATATATACACAAAAAGTTATGGAACATTTTATGAGTCCGGAAAATGCTTATAGCATGATTGATGCTGATGGAGAGGGGAGCTTTGGTGATCCATCTTGTGGAGACTATATAGACGTTTATATTAAGGTAGACAATAATATTATTAAAGAAATTAGCTATCTTGTCTTTGGATGTGCTGCTTCAATTGCAACTTCAAGTATGACATCTGTATTAGCAAAGGGCAAAACCTTGGATGAGGCTATGCTCATTAGTGAGATTGATATATTAGATGCTTTAGGGGGTCTACCTGAGCAAAAAGAACATTGTTCAAATCTAGGTATAAGTGCTTTACGTAATGCTATAAAAGATTACCGGAATAAAAACATTTAAGGGAGGAATTTATATGAAAATTGCAATTCCAATAAATAATAATTCTTTAGAAAGTAGTGTATGTGAGTCTTTTGGGAGAGCACCATATTTTTTAATCTATGATACAAAATCTGATGAAAGTGCGTTTTTAAATAATAGTGCTGCAGCTAGTCAAGGTGGTTCAGGTATTGTTGCTGCACAAGCTTTAGTGGATTCTAAGGTAGAGGCACTACTTACACATAGATGTGGAGAAAAGGCAGCCAATGTTTTACAAGTAGCAAAGATAGAAATTTATGAGACTATAAACGATTCAATAAATGATAATATTCAGGCTTTAAAGGACAAAAAATTACATTTATTAAAAGAGATGCAGGCAGGATTCCATGGTTCTGAGGAAAGCTAATATGAGGATAGCTGTTTTAAGTGGTAAGGGTGGTACAGGAAAAACACTTCTATCAGTAAACATGGCAGCTGTAGCACCTTCTAACTCACAGTATTTAGATTGTGATGTAGAAGAGCCAAATGGTCATTTATATTTTAAGCCTAATGAACTTATTAGTACTGATGTAAATGTTAAGATACCATTTGTTGATCCTATACTTTGCAATGGTTGTCGAAAATGTACAGACTTTTGTAAATTTAATGCCTTAGCTTATATTAATAATAGCTTAATTGTATTTGATGATATTTGCCACTCTTGTGGTGGCTGTACAATTATTTGTCCTGAGAATGCACTTTCGGAAAAAGATAAAGTGATTGGTAGAATTGAAAAAGGAATATTTGAAAATGTAACTATATTAAGTGGAGTACTAAATATTGGAGAAGCTACAGGTGTTCCTATTATCAAAGAACTTTTAGAGCATAGTCAGAAATTAGATGATATTACAATAATTGATTGCCCCCCTGGTAGTGCCTGTATTGTTATGGAGAGCATCCAAGATGCGGATTACTGTTTATTAGTAGCTGAACCGACCTTATTTGGTCTTCATAATCTAGATATGGTAGTTGAACTTGTAAAATTATTTAAGAAAGCTTATGGGGTAGTTATAAATAAATCTATGAATGGACCAAATCCTATTAAGGATTATTGTGAAAAGAATGGAATACGAATATTAGCAGAAATTCCTTTTGATAATGAATTAGGTACTCTTAATTCTAATGCATTGATAGCAAGTAGAGAAAGTACAAAGTATAAAGATATATTCTCATCAATACTCCAATCTGTGATCATGGAGGTGGAACATGAAACAGTTATTAGTACTTAGTGGAAAGGGAGGTACTGGTAAAACCACATTAGTTAGTGCATTTATTAAACTTGGAAACATATGTGCTTATGCTGATTGCGATGTGGATGCACCAAATCTACATATTGCAATAAATCATAAATCAGAGCCTATTACTAAGGATTATTATGGTATGGATAAAGCTAGAATTGATATAGATTTATGTAGCAGATGTGGAATATGTGAACGAAATTGTCGCTTTGATGCCATAAGCTTAAATGATACTTATAAAGTTGATTACTATAGATGCGAGGGTTGCAGCCTTTGTGTAGAATTATGCCCAGTAGATGCAATAAAACTTCATCCTGCAATAGCAGGTGAGTTAATGCTATATAAAGATGATACTGTATTTTCCACCGCAAAATTGAAAATGGGTAGTGGGAATTCAGGATTATTGGTTACAGATGTTAAGAAACAATTAAAATCAGCTGTTGAAAAGGTGGATGTAGCCATTATAGATGGATCGCCTGGTATAGGATGTCCAGTTATTGCATCTCTAAGTGGAGTTGATATGGTTTTAATTGTTGCAGAGCCATCTATATCAGGAATTAGTGATATGGAAAGAATAATAAAAACTGCAATTAACTTTAAAACCACAATAGGAATTTGTATAAACAAATATGATACAAATTTAGAAAATACAAAAAAAATAGAAAAGTATTGTGAAGAAAATAATTTGCCTTTAGTAGGAAGAATACCATTTGATTTAGAAACAGTGAAAGCGGTGAATGATGGTAAAACAATAGTGGATGTAGATTGTTATTCTGGTAATGCTGCCAAATCTGTTTTTAAAAATACTATGGATATCTTATTAAATAGACAATAATTTGTATATTAAGTTTAACTTTAAAGAAAAGGGAGAATTAGATATGAGCGAAACATGTGACAGTAAATGCGAATCCTGCGATGAAGAATGTGAAGACCGAACTCAAAAAAGCTTTTTGAAAAAGCCTCATGAGTTGAGCAATATAAAAAAAGTAATAGGTGTAGTAAGTGGCAAGGGTGGGGTAGGAAAATCTCTTGTAACCTCAATGCTTGCAGTATTAACCAGTAGAAAAGGATATAAAACAGCTATACTTGATGCAGATATAACAGGACCATCTATTCCTATGGCCTTTGGTATCCATGAAAAAGCTCGAGCTAATAGACAAGGTCTATTACCTGTTAAAAGCAAAACAGGTATTGATATTATGAGCCTGAATTTATTATTAGACAATGATACGGATCCAGTTGTTTGGAGAGGGCCTATTATTGCAAATACAGTAAAACAATTTTGGACCGAAGTTATATGGGAAGATATAGATTATATGTTTATAGATATGCCACCAGGAACTGGGGATGTCAGTCTTACAGTGTTTCAGTCCTTACCAGTAGATGGAATAATAATAGTCACATCTCCCCAAGAATTAGTATCTATGATAGTAACGAAAGCTGTAAATATGGCAAATTTAATGAATATACCTATTTATGGAATAGTAGAAAATATGAGTTATGTAATGTGTCCAGATTGTAATAAGGAAATCAAGGTATTTGGCGATAGTCATATAGAAAAATTGGCCAAAGATAATAATATTAGAATGTATGCTAAAATCCCAATGAACCCTCTTATTGCATCAGCCTGTGATAATGGTGAGATAGAATCATTTAAAGGTGATTGGTTAGATAATATGGCAAGCTTTTTAGAAAATAAGGGAGGAATTTAAATGAAAATTGCAGTTGCAAGTGAAGGAAATAAGGTTACAGAGCACTTTGGACATTGTGAAAATTTTAATATTTATACAGTAGAAAATAAAGAAATTTCTAAAAGTGAATCAGTGGCTAACCCAGGCCATAAACCAGGATTTTTACCAAATTTTCTAAATGATTTAGGTGTTAATGTAATAATATCCGGGGGGATAGGTGGAGGAGCAGTCCTTATCTTTAATGACAAAAACATTGAAGTGGTATCGGGTGCTACTGGAGATGCAAAATCTGCAGCTGAATCTTACTTAAATGGTGAATTGAAATCAACTGGTTCAATATGTAATGATCATGAACACTCTGGTGAATGCTAACAGATATAAAATAAAAAGGTTAAAGAAAGTAACTTTCTTTAACCTTTTTATTATTCTTTTTCAAATACAAATTCGCCATCTATCATAGTCTTAAGGACTTTAATATCTTTAATCTCTAATGGATCAATAG
>CAZAGS010000111.1:0-5524 GCA_964484955.1 uncultured Tissierellaceae bacterium | reverse complement strand
TTTCACAAATAAATTTTAAATGATCTAGTCCTGTTAGATATTCATATAATACTGTATTATCTATCATATAAGAGTAATCCTTGTAGACGGATATATCTTTATTTGATTTCCCTAAGATCTGAACTGTACCTGAATCTTCATTTAAAATATTTGCAATAATATCTAGAAAGGTAGATTTTCCACTTCCATTAGGTCCTACTAGAGCCACGATTTCTGCTTTCTCAATATTAAGGGAAACTTCATCTAAAACTTTATGTTTTCCATAGGATTTCGATATATTATTTACAGATAAAATTGCCAAATTAATCCCTCCCTAGTTTCTTATTGTATCTTTTTATTCCTACAAAGGAAATTATAAATATCCATAGAATCAAGACTATAATTCCACACTTTGAGTTTATAAGATTTGTGTTAAACTCTATATTTGCTTGACCAGAAGATACCAAGCCTTGATTAGCCCATATAAAAGGAAATAAATAAGAATATCCCTTTATTAGTCCTATGGAAGCTCCATATCCGGTGATAAAGATTAAAAGTGTCAATAAACTTGTTTGCCATCTATTATTAATATTTAAGGATATTAACATTGATATTCCAATAAGCATAATACCTACTATTAAAAAGTTTACTAACATCTCCATGTTTTCTGACCACATATCTCTAAATCTATAGTATACAAACATATTATTTTCTTCATCTTTTAATGGTATATTGTCTTCATTAGATGCCAAGTTCTTCCTTAGGAGTTTATCACCCTGATAATCTTCTTCAACCTGATTTTCATAATGTATTGCAGGATAATTAGCTTCTATCTTATTACCAGATATTAATAAAGCAGCAAATGCTATTCCAATTACTAATACAATTAAGGCAATAAATACTAGTCCTCTTGCAAAAAATTTACCTAGATAAATACTTTTACCCTCTACAGGCTGAATATTTAATAATCTCAAAGTATCTTTTCCCTCTTTTTCATCTGTAAAACCTATAGCAAAGGCCATAGCAATTATGAGAAGGATTAAGTAATTTAAGTTTTCTTTAAATATTCCATTTATAATATAGGTGATTGAAGGTTGATATCTCTTGGAATTATCCATATATCTAATTTTATCTTGTAAGGATCTAAATTTATCGAAGGGTGTTGTCCTTAATTCATAGGCATAGGGTAAAGGTGAATCAATCTTTCTTTCTTTTATTTTATTCATTTCAGAAACATTTATTTTAATAGTTTCTGAAGCAAACCCTTTATCTGGATAACCCATAAATCCTTTTGCACTTTCTCCATTTTCCATAATTTCATTAATCATTGAATCAGCTATCTTTTCCCTGTCATCATTTTCATATGCAATTTTATATTCTAAATATCTTTCATAATCTCTTTTTAAATTAGCCTCCATAGGTCCTTCTTTATCTTGGAAATAGTTTAACGATTCTTCAGTTCTTTCCAATCTCCAACTATAAAAATCCTCCCGCTCTAAACAAACTTCATTGTACTTTTGGATTGAATTATAAGAATATACTAAGACTATGCTTGCTATAATAACAGCTACTATATATATTTCTCTTTTCTTAAATAACTTTAATATTTCAAATCTAAAATTAACAAATATTTTACTTGTTTTATTACCTTCATATTTTTTTAAGGAAACCTCACCATCTTTAACTTTTTTATTGGCCAAGAAGTTTTGTACAAATGAAAACTTTGTTAAAGCATAAGATATATACACTAATACCAATGAAAACAATATTGGAATTAGAATAATTAATAAAGGTTTTAATCTTAAATCCTGAAGCATTTTTTCTACAAATTCAAATGCAAAAGGGTTTATTATAGGATATTTAGGTCTTATACCATCAGTCCATTGACCAACTTCAATATATTTCTTACTAATTAAACTAGCTAAAAATATTAATATGACGCTTACTGTACTTACTATTAAGGTTTCTTTAAATAAACTGGTCACAATAGAAACTATTGACAAAATAAATAAGATATAGGCTAAGAAATAGACTGTGGAGAGTAATATATATTTTCCTATGGTTATTAATTCAAATAAAACTACACTATCTTTACTTGCAGTAAGTAACATAGGACCTCTCTGTACTGGATATAAAAAGCTTCCAAGTCCATTGCCAAAAATCCCACCTAATAAATAGGATGAAATTAATAGAAACCCTATAAATATAGTCGAATATATAAGTGCCGCCATAATTTTGCCATAAAAAATATTTATCCTTCTTACCGGCTGAATACTTCTTATTTTTTTAGTTCCATCCATATTTTCTCCCGAAAATATATCAATAGATAATAATAACAATAATAAGGCTAAAGGAAGTCCATAAGCTTTATCTACTACTGACTTCAAAAAATTTGCCCCAGTAATACTATACTCATTATCTTCATAAGGAAGATTCTGCTTCGAAATAGTTTTATAATATTCCCGTTCTGATTTTATTTTAGTTTCTGAAATTGAAAGTGGATTAATAATTGCCACCTTAGAATAATCTTCATATTTATCGTAAAATTCCAATACTTTGCTTGGTATTTTCTCTAACTCTTCCCTTTCTGCTAATTGGAAAATTTCCATAAGTACTGCCCCAAGGCCTTCGTTAGGTTTTATGTATTCATCTCTTACGCGATCTTCTACACCTCTTTCTGCTGCCCTGCTTATGAGGAATTGGTTATGATTTGTAAGTTTTTCATAAAAGTGATAATAATCCTCAATTATCTTATTAGATATCTTATATTGATTCATATAGTTCCCTACAAATAAAACAGATGAAATTATCAAGCTTAGAATAATAGCTATTATAATTTTCTTACCTCTTAAGATTTTTTTGATTTCAAATTTTAAATTTACCATATAATCTCCTCTTTACTTCTATTGATTCTACTAGTGTAGCAAATATTATCATGGTTTTTTCTTATATATTCTTATTTAATATTTAAAACAAGTCTGAGGAATCCGTCACAATGTGCCTTGCCTTCTGAATGAACAAAGGAATAACAGATTTACCTGATGTCACAAAATATCCCCTACCGTCTATGTTTACGAAAGCAGAATACTTATCAGAAGTATATCCATAGGATAGAATTAATTCAACAGTCCTTCTATGTTCGCTACCATTCTGCTTAGGAATTGAAAAATATAAGTTAACCAAATCCGGATTTATCGCTGCCTTCTTATAAAAGACAGGACCGGATACTGATACCTCAGTGAGCAAAGGTCGAAATAATTCATTAGATTCTCCTAGTAATTCTGATGCTAAGCCTGACCAATTACCATTGTACCCCTGAGAGATATCAAAAAAATAGCAATAGGTAATCTCATTGGATTCCATATCTTCTAGCCCTAGAATATCCCACAAAGTTCTTGGTCTAAAATAAACTACCAGCATTGCAATAAAGACTATGATTACAATACTTCTATATTTCTTTAACCTTTTTATTGTTTTCATCATTATTTTAAACTCCCTTTTTTAATTGGATAATGTGTACAATAGTGCAATTAACTATAGTAACGATTAAGTGCTTAGTCTTGTACCACGTCTTCTGACTGTATTTCTTATAGTATATCAATTAAATTGAATAATTTCTATGAAACTATATTCCAAATAAAAAGACACCCTCCAGTCCAAGGCATTATACCTTTAAACCAGCGGGCTATAACACTGGGGACTGTCCCCAGTGTTTTGTCTCAAAGTTTATAACAAAGTTATTTGTTTTTCCACAGGATATTTTCAATAGAAATGATTTCTATACCTTCATCGTCAAAATGAAGAGTCTTTAAATACTCAAACCCTAATTTCTTTTGTAACATTTCGGAAGCAATATTAAAAGGGAAATGACCACATTGAATATAGTCAGTATCTTCTATATCAAATAAGTGCTTAATTACTTTATTTAGTGTTTCTAATACTAATCCTTTACGCTGATAGTTTTTTGAAATTGAAAATGAAAGACTTTTTCCAGCTTTCCCTTTTAAATTTTCTAGTTCTAAAAGTTCTGTTGGGACAGCACAAATATTTAGATTTCCAATGACTTTACCTGTATCCTTATAGACTAATCCATAGGACCGTTCTTCTTTATCTTTTAACCAATCAAAATTCAATCGTGCTTCTTCTCTATTTCGTAGTAGGCTTCTACCCATCATTCTGCTCATCTCATCATCCATTGCATAATCACAAAAATCATCAAAGTCATCTTCTTGAAACTTACGCAAGGTAAGGCGTTCTGTTTCCAAAAACATAAAAATTCCCTCCATCATATTTAATTTTTGTCTAATAATATTACCTCATTTTTATATCAAATTATTTTAAAAAGGTATTATTGTATAACTAGGGATATCTTTTATCATTATATCAAATACATTAACTGATTTCTATCAAACTCACTCCAAATAAAAAGACACCCACCAATCCAAGGCTTTATACCTTTAACCAGACTGTTCTACTATTTCTGTTCTATTTAAAATTGGAGTGTTATGTTGATTTTTATAACTGCTTTGTCTATGGTGGCAATACATAAAGCTTCTACAAAGACTTTTAAATAGTCTCTTGAATTCAAAATTTGTCTATAAAGCCATTTATGTTATCTCTTCTAACTTTCTACTCTTGCCACTTCTCTTCATAGACATGTGAGGAATAACTACATTCATAAAATGATTTTAGCTTTACAATTACTAATATTAATGTACAATTAATGTTAGAACGTATGTTTAATCTATGTAGGGGGGGATAAATGTATGACTGAATTAGAATTAGCATATTTAGCTGGAATTATTGATGGGGAAGGTAGTATTATGTTGTTAAGATCCCATAAATCTGAATATCCATCTCCATGTATATCAATTTCATCAACAGATATAGAATTGTTAGAGTGGGTTAAAGAGAAAGTAGGTAGCGGCAAGATTAATAGAAAGAAAAACTATAATATTAAAAAGCATAAAACTTCTTATACTTATTCTATTTATTATGATATTGCTATTGATGTAATGAATAAAATTGAGCCCTTTTTAGTCATCAAGCAAAAGAAATTAAGAGCAAAGTTTATAACTGATAATTATAAAAATGTCACAATAAGAAATGGTAGGTATAATGAAGAACAAAAAAAATTAAAAGAACAGTTTTATATTGATTTCATGGCATTATAAAAGCTCTAATGAAATTTCATTAGAGCTTTATTTTACAGATTTTAGTCTGACAATATCCCTATAATTACTTGCTGTAATCATCTGTACATATGATATATCTTCTTTTATACATTTTATATCTGAACTCATATTCTCAAGTTTATCAAAGATAATCTTCTGATTATCATTAAGAACTTTTATATCATCTTTTAATTCTGTTCTTAGATTTGATATATCTTCTTTCAATTCAATTCTTACATTTGATATATCTTCTTTTAATTCAATTCTTACATTTGATATATCTTCTTTTAATTCTTTTTTGGTGTC
Organism: uncultured Tissierellaceae bacterium; assembly: GCA_964484955.1. GTDB lineage: Bacteria > Bacillota > Clostridia > Tissierellales > Tissierellaceae > CAYZDC01. Next base: position 65 of record CAZAGS010000111.1, on the reverse strand, counting down.
TTGAAATTCAATATAGAATTTCTCTAATAGGTCAAAGATTTGATCCTCTTTATTCATTTGACCAC
>CAZAGS010000110.1:0-5587 GCA_964484955.1 uncultured Tissierellaceae bacterium | reverse complement strand
CATGAATTTCATAATAATTAGAGGAGGGTAATCCTCCTCTTTTATTATGCACTAAAGCAAAATGTTGAATATTCACATAATTGCCAAAACACTGAAAAATGTGTTTCAATATTTGATAAAAGATGATAGAATGTAGAATAACCATTAGACACAATAAATTACATAGAAAGGGGGAAAATTTTTGAAATCATTTTATTTAAAACGTATAGTTTCAATGGTAGTAACTATTATCTTAATAACCTTGTTAACTTTCACAATGATGCATGCTATTCCAGGCGGTCCATTTACAAGAGAAAGACCAGTACCAGATGAGATTTTACGTGCTTTAAATGCAAAATACGACCTAGACAAGCCATTACCAGTACAATATTTAACCTATATGAAAGGCTTACTTACATTTGATTTAGGTCCGTCTTATTCAAAAATAGGTACAACCGTAAATGACTTAATTGAGTCAGGTTTTCCAGTTTCAGCAAAAATAGGATTTATGGCTTCTGTGTTAATTGTAGTGTTCGGTATACCCTTGGGGGTAATCTCGGCCTTAAAGCAAAATCGGCCTATAGATTACTTTGTTATGTTTATGGCCACCCTTGGCATTACTGTTCCCAGCTTTGTAATTGCAACTGTAATTATATATTTCTTTGCAGGTAAGTTAGGGTGGATACCAAGTTTTGGTTTGACTACTGCTCGTAGCTATATAGGACCAGTAATAGCCCTATCCGGTTATTCTCTAGCATTTGTTACTAGACTTACCAGGTCCAGTATGCTTGAAGTATTACGACAGGACTATATAAGAACTGCAAGGGCAAATGGTATTAGGGAATTTACAGTTATTATGAAGCATGCTGTAAGAAATGCTCTTATACCGGTTATAACATATGTAGGTCCAATGGTTGCAGGAATATTAACAGGTTCCTTTGTAGTTGAAAAGATATTTGCAATACCAGGCCTTGGCCGTCACTTTGTTGAAAGTGTTACCAACCGAGACTATACAACTATAATGGGTATTACTGTGTTTTATGCAGTATTTTACTTAATAACTATTTTTATTGTAGACATTGCATATTCATTAATAGATCCACGAATAAAACTAGGGGATGGTGATTAGACTTATGTCAAAAGATAGATTTGTTTTTATAGATAAAAAAGATGAAGACATTGAAGCAATTAGACCAAGTCTTACCTACTGGCAAGATGCGTGGAGAAGACTTAAACAAAATAAATTATCAGTCTTAGGTATGTTTACTGTTGTTCTTATAATTTTATTTGGTTTTGTAGGTCCAAAATTTAGAACTTTTTCATATTCTGACCAGGTAAATAAATACAAGAATTTAGCACCTAGATTGGAATTATATCAGATAAAAGATAAATATTTTCATGTTTCAAAGGACTATAATATGTTCTTAGTGGAAGCTGACGGAACATTGATTGATAGGCTTAATTTACCGCCTCTTAAAAAAGATGCAATAAAGAAAATTTATACTTATGACCTAGAAGGGGAAGATGTTATTCTAGATTTTTCCTATAATTTATTACCAACAAAACAAGGATATGACTATAACTTTACTATTGAATATGACGGAGAAGTAGCCATGTATCCAACTACTACCAAGTGGAATAAGATATATATATTCGGTACGGACTCCCTAGGTAGAGACCTGCTTGTAAGAGTAATGTATGGAGCGCAAATATCTCTTTTAGTTGCTTTTATTGCAACAATAGCCAATTTATTCATAGGAGTTATTTATGGATCAATATCAGGTTTTGAAGGTGGAAGAGTAGACAATATTATGATGAGAATTGTGGATATTATTAACTCAGTTCCCCTAGTACTATATGTAATTCTTTTGATGGTTTGGTTCAGGGAAGGTGGATTATGGAATATTATTATAGCACTAGGAAGTGTTTATTGGGTATCTATGGCCAGACTTGTGAGAGGACAGATGCTTTCTCTAAAGGAACAGGAATTTGTTTTAGCTGCAAGGGTTATGGGAGTATCCAAGTCTAAAATAATATTTAGACATTTAATACCTAACGCAATGGGTCCAATAATAGTTTCTATAGCTATGATGATACCTTCAGCTGTATTTACAGAATCATTTTTAAGCTTTATAGGTTTAGGAGTATCTGCACCTATGGCATCCTGGGGTACATTGGCAAATAATGCTTTATCAGGATTAACAACTTATCCTTATCAATTGTTCTTCCCAGCATTGGCAATTGCATTTACTATGTTAGCATTTAACTTTATTGGTGATGGTCTTAGAGATGCATTAGATCCAAGACTGAGAAAAGGTTAGGGAGGTAAAATATGGATAAAAACAGTGAGTATATACTAGAAGTAAATAATTTAAAGACATCCTTTTTTACCCATGTTGGCGAGGTTCAAGCTGTTAGAGGAATGGACTTTAAACTTAAAAGAGGAGACGTATTAGGTATAGTTGGAGAGTCAGGTAGTGGAAAAAGTGTTACTGCACTTTCTATTATGAAATTAATAGATCATCCGGGAAAAATCAAGGAAGGTCAAATAATTTTTAATGGTGAAGATATTGCTGGTTTTAGTGAATCTAAAATGTCAAATGTAAGAGGAAATGATATTGCAATGATATTTCAAGATCCTATGACTTCTTTAAACCCAGTATTTAGAATAAGAGACCAAATGGTGGAAGTTATTCGTAGACACCAAAAGTTAAGTAGAAAAGATGCAATCCAAAAGGCTATTCAAATGTTAGAACTTGTTGGTATTCCAGAACCAAAGGGACGAATAAAGTCTTACCCCCATGAATTTTCAGGTGGAATGAGACAAAGGGTTATGATTGCAACTGCATTATCATGTAATCCGCAAATTTTAATAGCGGATGAACCTACAACTGCCCTTGACGTTACCATACAAGCACAAATATTAGATATAATGAGAGATATTTCTGAAAAGTTAAATACAGCAATAATACTAATTACCCATGACTTGGGAGTTATAGCAGAAACTTGTAAAGACTTAATAGTAATGTATGGCGGAATGCCAATGGAAAAAGGCACTGTTTTGGATATCTTTGAAAGTCCACAACATCCTTATACAGTAGGACTTTTAAAGTCAGTACCTAGAATGGATAGTGGAGAAAAAGGAAGGCTAAAGCCTATTGCAGGTTCACCACCAGATTTACTGGCACCACCTGCTGGATGTCCATTTTCACCAAGATGTCCTCATACAATGCAAATATGTCTAGAAGAAGCTCCACCTATGTTTAAAGCAGGCGAAAATCATACATCAGCCTGTTGGTTGCTTCATAATGATGCGCCAGCAGTTGAAGGATATAGAAAGGAGGCTCTATAGATGGACGAGAAAAAACCCTTATTAGAATTGAAAAACTTAAAGAAATATTTTGACGTAAGTACTGGTTTCTTCAAAAAAGAAAGGGCCTACCTAACAGCAGTAGATGATGTATCTTTTGAAATTTATAAAGGAGAGACATTTGGACTTGTAGGAGAATCAGGCTGTGGTAAATCCACCCTTGGTAGATGTATAGTTAGACTATACGAGCCAACTGGTGGAAATATAATTTATGATGGTGAGGATATTACAAGAATTTCCCAAAAGGAAATGCTGAATTATAGAAAAAGGCTTCAAATGATTTTCCAAGACCCATATGCTTCCCTAAATACTAGACTTACCATTGCAGAAATTATAGGTGAAGGTATTGAAACCCATAATTTGTATACTGGTGAAGAAAAACGAGAGAAGATATATGATTTATTAACAAAAGTAGGACTAAAAAGAGAACATGCTAGCAGATATCCTCACGAGTTTTCCGGTGGGCAAAGACAACGTATAGGGATTGCAAGATCTCTTGCAGTTGAACCAGATCTTGTAGTATGTGATGAGCCTATTTCAGCCCTAGATGTATCTATACAAGCCCAAGTTGTAAATATGCTTGAAGATCTACAAAACGACATGGGATTAACTTACCTTTTTATAGCCCATGATCTATCAATGGTGAAGCATATATCAGATAGAATTGGAGTAATGTACCTTGGTAAAATGATGGAGATTACAACTAGTGAAGAATTGTATGCTAATCCATTGCACCCATATACCCAAGCTCTTTTATCAGCTATACCAGTTCCTGACCCTAGACACCATAGTATGAGCAAAAGGATAATTTTACAAGGGGATGTAAAAAGCCCAATAAATCCACCGGTGGGATGTAGGTTTTCTTCAAGGTGTAGATACAAGATGGATATATGTACACAGGTAACTCCAGAGCTAAGAGAAGTATCACCTGGTCATTTTGTAGCTTGTCATCTTGTAAAGTAAAGCATTTGTGGTATAATAAACTAATACACTACAGTAGCAAGACTTATATTGTTTTATTCTAGGTGAGCCTAGTTTAAATAAATGATTTTTAAAAAATAAGGAGGGGGAAAAATGAATAAAAGATTATTAGCACTTTTCTTAGTTTTGACGATGATCTTTACTGTGGTACTGGGAGGTTGTTCTAAACCAGCAGATACTCCTAAAGAACCAGATAAGCCTGCAACAGACACACCGGCGCCAACACCTGATAAACCTGCTGAGCCAGCTGGAGAATCAGTATTTAACTGGAATATAGGTGCTGACCCTAAAACTATCGACCCTGTACTTAACGGTGCAAGTGATGGTGGAAACGTAATTAATCAAACATTTGAGGCTCTTACTAGAGAAAAAAGTGGTACCATATATCCTGGTATTGCTGAATCTTGGGACGTTTCAGAAGATGGTTTAACTGTAACTTTCCACTTAAGAAAATCAAATTGGTCAGATGGAACTCCTTTGACAGCACATGACTTTGTTTACTCCTGGAAAAGAGGAATGGACCCAGCTACTGCTTCTGAGTATTCTTGGATTTGGGAATACACAAATATTGTAGGAGCATTCGACGCAGTAAATGGAGCATCACTTGATGAGGTTGGAGTAAGAGCAGTAGATGATTATACATTAGAAGCTAAATTAGAAACACCAACTGATTATATTATCAGCTTGCTGTCTTTCTATCACTTCATGCCAACCAAGCAATCAGCAGTTGAATCTGGTGCAGATGGCTCATGGGCGAAAGATGCAAAAAAAGCAGTATCTAATGGACCTTTCATTCTTACTGAATATAGAATTGGTAATGGTTTAACTTTAGTTAAAAACCCAGAATACTGGAATGCAGACGCAGTAAAAATTGATAGAATAGAAGGTAAATTTATTGATGAGCAAGCAACAGCTTATACAGCTTATCAAAGTGGAGACCTTGACTTTTTACCAAGTGTACCACCAGCTGAAATACCTGGTTTAATAGCTGAAGATCCAAACTTCCATGTGTTCCCATTACTAGGAACATACTACTATAATTTCAATATGGATCTTGACGCCTTTAAAGATGTTAGAGTAAGAAAAGCAATGAACCTAGCAATAGATAGAGAATTAATTGTTGAAACTATGGCTTCAGGTCAAGTTCCAGCAACAGGATTTGTACCACCAGGATTCCTAGATCATGAAGGAAAAGACTTCTTTGAAGTATCAGGAATGTATGGATTAGCAACTGATGCTAGTAAAGTAGAAGAAGCC
>CAZAGS010000109.1:0-5605 GCA_964484955.1 uncultured Tissierellaceae bacterium | reverse complement strand
ATCTCAAATGGAAAGAGGAAATCGTAAAGTAAGAACTGGTACTGTTGTTAGCGACAAGATGGATAAAACAGTGGTGGTTGCAGTTGAAACTTTAGTAACACACCCTTTATATAAAAAGCAGATTAAAAAGACTACAAAATTTAAGGCTCATGACGAAGAAAACCAATGTGGCCACGGTGATGTTGTTAAAATTATGGAGACTAGACCATTAAGCAAGGATAAAAGATGGAGAGTAGTGAATATAGTAGAAAAGGCAAAATAGTCCTTTTACTCAGAAGGAGGTATTCTAATGATTCAAGTGGAAAGCCGTATGAGAATAGCTGATAATTCTGGAGCAAAGGAAGTATTAGTTATCAGAGTACTAGGCGGAACAAATAAAAGATACGCCGCTATTGGTGATATAGTTGTTTGTACTGTTAAAAGTGCAACACCTGGTGGGGTTGTTAAGAAAAGTGAAGTAGTTAAAGCTGTTGTTGTTAGAACGAAACACGGTGTTAGAAGAAATGACGGGTCTTATATTAAATTTGATGACAATGCAGCTGTAATTATTAAAGATGATAAGAATCCAGTAGGAACTCGTATATTTGGACCTGTAACAAGGGAACTAAGAAGAGGAAACTTTATGAAAATAATATCCTTAGCACCGGAAGTACTATAAGAGGAGGTGTAGAGTATGCATGTAAAAAGTGGAGATAAAGTAGTAGTAATTTCAGGAAAAAACATAAACAAAGTTGGTACTGTAATGAAAGTATTACCTAAAGAAAACAGAGTTATAGTAGAAGGTGTAAACATGCTTACCAAGCATAAGAAAGCAGGAGGACCTACTCAACCGGGTGGTATCTTAAAATATGAAGGACCAATAAATGCTTCAAAAGTTATGTACTATTGTGAAAAGGACAAAACTGGAGTAAGAGTTGGTTATAGCTTTCTAGCTGATGGCAAAAAGGTAAGAGTTTGTAAGAAATGTGGAGAAGTACTAGATAAATAGATCAATGTTGAAAGGAGGTAATATGAATGGCTTCCAGGTTAAAAGAAAAATATCAAAATGAAGTCGTTAAATCTATGATGGAAAGATTTAATTACGGCAACGTTATGGAAGTACCAAAACTTGAAAAAGTTGTTATAAACATGGGAATTGGAGAGGCGAGAGACAATCCAAAGATCATGGAGGCAGCAGTTAAAGAGTTAGAAATAATAGCTGGCCAAAAGGCTGTAGTAACACAAGCTAAGAAATCCATAGCTAACTTTAAACTACGTGAAGGAATGAAAGTCGGTACCAAGGTAACCTTAAGAGGGGACAGAATGTACCATTTCTTAGATAAATTAATGAATATTGCATTACCAAGGGTTAGAGACTTTAGAGGAGTAAGTAGTTCATCATTTGACGGTAGAGGAAACTTTGCTTTAGGAATAAAAGAACAACTTATTTTTCCAGAAATAGAATATGATATGATTGAATCCATCAGAGGATTAGACATTGTTGTAGTAACAACAGCTAAAACTGATGAAGAAGCTAGAGTGTTCTTAGAGAAAATGGGAATGCCTTTTAGAAAGTAAGAAGGAGGAAAAATCTTGGCAAAAAAATCGTTGATAGTAAAACAACAAAGAAAACAAAAATTTAGTTCAAGAGAATATACTAGATGCAATATATGTGGAAGACCTCATGCAGTATTAAGAAAATATGGTATTTGCCGTATTTGTTTTAGAGAATTAGCATATAAAGGTGAAATTCCAGGTGTTAGAAAAGCAAGCTGGTAGTAGGAAGCCTATGAAAGGAGGTAAATAAATTATGATGACAGACCCAATAGCAGACATGTTAACCAGAATCAGAAACGCAAATAATGCAAAACATGATTCCGTAGATATCCCTGCTTCCAACATAAAAAAACAATTAGCTCAAATCTTACTTGATGAAGGATTTGTTAAAGGCTTTGACGTAATAGAAGATGCTAAGCAAGGAATAATTCGTGTGGATTTAAAATATGGGACTCAAAAAGAAAAAGTTATCAGTGGAATAAAAAGAATTTCCAAGCCTGGTCTTAGAGTATATGTTAAGAGTGACGAGGTACCAAGAGTATTAGGTGGTCTTGGAATTGCGATTATATCAACTTCAAGTGGTATAGTAACTGATAAAGAAGCTAGAAGTAAAGCTGTAGGTGGAGAAGTTATTTGTTACGTATGGTAAGAGATAACTAATTAAAGGAACAGGAGGTGCGCGCATGTCAAGAATAGGATTAAAGCCAATTGATTTGCCAACAGGTATAGAAATTAATATTAGTGATAATAATCTTGTAGAAGTTAAAGGGCCTAAAGGATTGTTAACAGAACAAATCGATCCTGATATGGCAGTTAAAATAGAAGATGGTGTACTTACAGTTGATAGACCAACAGAAAGTAAGAAGCATAAATCACTTCACGGTTTATCAAGAACACTTATCTCAAATATGATAGTAGGCGTTACAGAGGGTTATAGTAAAACTTTAGAAATTGAAGGAACTGGATATAGAGCTGCTAAAACTGGAAATAAATTAGTTTTAACACTAGGATATTCACATCCAATAGAGTTAGAAGATCCTCAAGGAATAGAAGTAGAAGTACCTGCTACAAACAGAATTATAATTAAAGGTATAAACAAGCAACAAGTAGGAAACTATGCTTCTGTAATAAGAGACTTTAGAAAACCTGAACCGTATAAAGGTAAAGGCGTTAGATATGCTGGAGAAGTTGTAAGACGTAAAGTTGGTAAAACAGGTAAGTAGAAGGGAGTGAAAAATATTGCTAAAAAAGATAGATAGAAATGCTAATAGAAAAGCTAGACATAGTAGAGTAAGAAAGAAAATATCTGGAACTCCTGAAACACCAAGACTGAATGTCTACAGAAGTGGGAGTCATATATATGCACAAATAATAGATGATAGCGTAGGAAACACATTAGTATCAGCTTCTACTTTAGACAAGTCACTTGACCTTGCTTCTACTCACAACAAAGATGCTGCTAAAGCAGTTGGAGAATTGGTTGGTAAAAGAGCTGTTGAAAAAGGGATTACTGATGTAGTATTTGATAGAGGTGGATATATCTACCACGGAAGAATCAAAGAACTAGCTGATGGAGCAAGATCAGCAGGACTTAAATTCTAATAGAGGAGGGGAATCATTGGAACGTTCATTTAAGAAATCAAATAGAAATGTAAGCGAATCTGAATTCAAAGAAAGAGTCGTTAGCATAAATCGTGTTACTAAAGTTGTTAAAGGCGGTAGAAACTTTAGATTTAGTGCTCTTGTAGTTATAGGAGATGAAAACGGAAATGTTGGAGTTGGAATGGCAAAAGCATTAGAGGTACCTGAGGCTATTAGAAAAGCAATTCAGGATGCTAAAAAGCATATTGTATCAGTTCCTCTTGTTGGAACTACAATCCCACATGAAATAATTGGTGAATTCGGAGCCGGTAAAGTATTATTAAAGCCAGCTAGAGAAGGTACAGGAGTTATTGCTGGTGGAGCTGTTCGTGCTGTATGTGAATTAGCAGGAATCAAAGATATCTTAACTAAGTGTCTTGGAACTAATAACCCAAGAAATGTTGTAAATGCAACAATGGAAGCTCTTCAAGGATTAAAGAGAGCAGAAGATGTAGCTAAGTTAAGAGGAAAAACAGTAGAAGAAATATTAGGTTAGGGGGGATTAGGATGACTATGATCAAAATTAAATTGGTTAAGAGCTTAATCGGTAAACCCGGAACCCATAGAAAGACTATACAAGCTCTTGGATTGAAAAAGATAGGTCAAGTAGTTGAAAAGAATGATACCCCACAAATTAGAGGTATGATACATCAAGTAGACTACATGGTTGAAGTTATAGATTAAGTTAGAGGAGGTGTACCTATGAAACTAAACGATTTAAGACCAGCTGCAGGCGGTGGAACTAGACCTAGAAAAAGAGTAGGTCGTGGTATGAGTTCAGGTCATGGTAAGACTTCTGGTAGAGGTCATGATGGCCAAAATTCTAGATCTGGTGGAGGCACTAGAGTAGGATTTGAAGGTGGACAAATGCCATTATTTAGAAGAGTTCCAAAGCGTGGCTTTACAAATATATTTGCAAAAGAATATGCAACTATTAATATAGAAGAATTAAACAGATTTGAAGAAAATACAGTAGTTACTCCTGAGCTTTTATTTAGCGAAGGTATTGTTAAAAGAGGTAGAGCTAAAGACGGAGTTAAGATTCTTGGGGATGGAGAGTTAACAGTTAAATTAACTGTACAGTCACAAAAATTCAGTAAGTCTGCGGCTGAGAAGATAGAAGCTGCAGGAGGAAAGGTTGAGGTGATTTAAATGCTTACAACCTTAAGAAATGCCTGGAAGATACCAGATATTAGAAAGAAGATCACATTTACTCTTATAATGTTATTAGTATTTAGACTAGGTTCAGCAATCCCAGTACCATTTATGGATAAAGCAGCAATTGCACAACTTTTTGCTGCATCAGAGGGTGGAATTTTACAATTCCTAGACCTGATGGCTGGAGGAACTTTTAGTGATTTTAGTATATTTGCTACAAATATTTATCCTTATATAACAGCTTCAATTGTTATTCAACTTCTTACAATAGCTATTCCAAAATTAGAAGAGCTAGCAAAAGAAGGCGAAGAAGGTAAAAAGAAAATAACAAAATATACAAGATATGGTGCTATGGTATTAGCAGGAATTCAAGCTATTGGATATACATTTGGTCTATTCAGTTCAGCTCTAGAACCTGGAGCTACTGGATTACAAAAGGCAATTGTAATAATTTCTTTAATAGCAGGTACAGCATTTTTAATGTGGATAGGTGAATTAATCACTGCTAAAGGTATAGGAAATGGTATTTCCTTAATAATCTTTGTAGGTATCATATCCAAATTACCAGGATCACTAATTAAAACTTTTCAACTAGTTAGTACTGGAGATTTAAATATAATCAAAGTATTGGTATTCGGAATTGTATTCTTAGTAATTATTGCAATGGTAGTAGCTTTACAAGAAGGCGAAAGAAGAGTTCCAGTTCAATATGCAAAAAGAGTAGTAGGAAGAAAAATGTATGGTGGTCAAAGTACACATATACCAGTTAAGGTATCAATGGCAGGAGTAATGCCAGTAATATTTGCATCATCATTATTAGCGCTTCCACAAACTATTGCCTTGTTTTCAAAAGGTGGAGCTTCAGAATGGATTACCAAATGGTTAACTCCACAAGGGTCAATAGGAATATGGGTATATTCCATATTTAATGTAGTATTAATAATGTTCTTTACTTATTTCTACACAGCTATTCAATTTAACACAGTAGAATACGCAAAGAATTTACAACAAAATGGAGGATTTGTACCAGGTATTAGACCAGGTAGACCTACATCAGAACATTTAAACAAAGTAGTAACAAGAATTACATTTGTTGGTGGACTTTCCTTAGCAATTTTAGCATCTTTACCTATAATTCTATCAAAATTATTTAACATGAATGTTAACTTTGGTGGAACAGCTATTATAATAGTTGTTGGGGTAGCTTTAGAAACAGTTAAGCAAATAGAATCACAAATGTTAATGAGACATTATAAAGGATTTTTAAAAT
>CAZAGS010000108.1:0-5615 GCA_964484955.1 uncultured Tissierellaceae bacterium | reverse complement strand
GCTGGGGGAGGATTTGCTACTGCAGCAATGGAAGTATTGGAACATCCAGTAGTAGAAGATATAGAAATGTTACAAGATTTAGTAATGGCAGCAGTAAATGAAGCCCTACGTAAAGCTGATGATATGATGACAGAAGGAATGAAGAAAGTAACTGGTGGTTTGAATATTCCAGGATTCTAGGAGGAAATAAATGAGTTATTATGCAACGCCAATAGCAAATCTAATAGACCAATTTTCAAGGCTTCCTGGCATAGGAAGAAAGACAGCCCAAAGACTAGCATTTTATGTACTAGATATGGATGATGTAGATGCTGAAAAATTATCACACTCAATATTGGAGGCAAAGGAAAAAATTAAATTCTGCAGTATCTGTTGTAATCTGACAGAGCAAGACCCCTGCAATCTATGTAGTGATACAAGTAGAGATAGATCTATAATCTGTGTAGTAGAAGGTGCAAAAGATGTAATAGCAATGGAAAGATCCAGAGAGTACAAAGGTGATTACCATATACTCCATGGAGTAATATCTCCAATGGATAACATTGGTCCTAAAGACATAAAAGTAGTAGAACTCCTAAATAGATTAGCTGACGGTGTTGTAGAAGAAATAATACTAGCAACTAACCCAACAGTAGAAGGGGAAGCAACAGCCCTTTATCTGTCAAAACTGATTAAACCACTAGGAGTTAAAGTAACCAGAATAGCCCATGGAATACCAGTAGGTGGGGATTTGGAATACTTTGATGAAGTAACACTTACAAAGGCAATAGAAAATAGAAGAGAATTGTAAGAAAGCGCACAAAGGAAACCGGTACCTTTGTGCGCTTTATCACGTGCCCTACTATTAGTAAAATTAATACTTAAGTAATTACTATAAGGATTACTAATTGGATTAAGATAATATTTTATGTTAAAATCCTATTGAAATACTATAATAAGGAGTGATTATTTGAGACCGTTAATTATGGAAGAAGTAGAAGCCTTAAGAGGAGTAAATTCTGTTAAGATTAAAGAAGCAAGTGAAGCAGGTAAGAAGGTTGTGGGAATGTATTGTGTGTTTTCTCCTTCTGAAATAGCCTTGGCTGCAGATGCAATATCTGTAACACTTTGCGGAACAACTCAGGAACCAATAGAAGCTGCAGAAAGAGAATTACCAAGAAACCTGTGTCCCCTAATAAAATCAAGTTATGGTTTTGCAATATCAGATACATGTCCATACTTTTATTTCTCAGATGTACTTTTAGCTGAAACAACTTGTGACGGTAAGAAAAAGATGTATGAATTAATGGGTGAAATAAAACCTATGCATATAATGAATCTGCCGCAAACAGCCAATGATGAAGATTCAATAAGTCTTTGGAAAAATGAAATGGTTAAATTTAAAGTTTACTTAGAAGAACAATTTGGTGTAGAAATCACTGATGAAAAGTTAAGAGATGCTATTAAATTAATGAACAGAGAAAGAACAGCAATGAGAAAATTACATAAATTAAATGCAAATAAACCAGCACCCTTAACAGGCATGGATATGATGTTAGCCCAGTGGTTAAAAGGTTTTAATGTAGATAAGGAATCAGGAATAGACTTAATAGAAAGATTAATAGAAGAAGTAGAAGAAAGAATGGAAAAAGGTATTTATGCCTATGATGAATCCGCCCCTAGAATTCTTTTAACAGGTTGTCCTACAGGAGCAGGAGGAGCTGACAAGGTTTTAAGAGCCTTGGAAGAAGCAGGTGCTGCAGTAGTTGCATTGGAAAACTGTACGGGTTACAAGGGACTGGATGTACTGGTAGATGAAGATATGGACAAAGATCCATTGCTTGCATTAGCAGAAAAATATCTTTCAACACCTTGCTCATGTATGACAAACAATAATGGAAGATTAGACTTAATTAGAAGGCTAGCAGAAGAATATGATGTAGATGGAGTTGTAGATTTAACTTATCAAGCATGCCATACTTATGCCATAGAATCCTTTACTGTGAAGAAATATGTTCAAGAACAATTAGACCTACCATTTATGCAGGTAGAAACAGATTATTCAGATTCAGATACAGGACAAATCAAAACAAGAGTAGAAGCATTCCTGGAAACCTTGCAGGCAAGTCCAGTATCCATTTAGAAAGGTGATTATATGCATTATATTGGTATAGACATAGGTTCGACTGCATCTAAAGTAAGTGTACTTAGTGATGAAGAGATAATTTTTAATTTTACTATGCCTACTGGATGGTCTAGTATTGAAACTGCTAAATCTATAGAAGAAAGATTGTTATCTAAGAATATTAATATGGAAAGAACAAAAGTTGTAGCAACAGGTTATGGTAGAGTATCTGTACCCTATGCCCATAAAACTATTACAGAAATAACTTGCCATGGTATGGGAACACAGTATTTATTAGGTAAGGACTGTACTATTATTGATATTGGCGGACAAGATACAAAAATTATAAGTCTTAAAGATGGAAGGGTAACAGATTTTACAATGAATGATAAATGCGCTGCAGGTACTGGAAAATTTATGGAATTAATGTCAAATACTTTGGGAGTATCAATTCTAGAACTAAGTGAAATGGCATTAGTAGGAAATGACATTAGTATAAATAGTATGTGTACAGTATTTGCGGAGTCTGAAGTAATAAGCCTTATTGGGAAAGGTACCAGTAGGGAAGATATTTCAAGAGGGATTATAAATTCCATTACAGGAAGAGTATCTTCAATGATCCATAAACATGGAATGAGTAATTCCATATATTTAACAGGTGGATTATGTGAAGTAAAACCCTTTATTGATTTATTATCTCTAAAACTAGATAAAGAAGTACAAACAAATCCATTAGCTAGGTATGCAGGTTCAATAGGAGCAGCATTATTAGCAAAAGAAATTTAATAAATATAAAAAGACAATTCAATTCTTAAATTGGATTGTCTTTTTATATTGCTTCATTAATAGAATATTTTATAGTGGGTATAAATAGTATAATAGGATAAAAGGGGTGAAATTATGTCTGATAAAAGATTTATAGTAGAACATAAAGAAGGAATGCTTTCTGGTACCAAGATTATAGTTGATAGAGAAACAGGTGTGAACTATTTATTTGCTTGGGATGGGCAAGCTGGTGGAATAACAGTTTTATTAGACAAGGATGGCAAACCTATGAAAACACCTGTATATAGGTAAAGTAAGAGGGGATGAAAATATGAATATAGAACAAATAACAAGTGATGTAGAACAAGTTACATTAGAATTATTGAATGCTGCAAGTTTAAAATCTGGTGAAGCTGTAGTTATTGGTGGCAGTTCTAGTGAAGTAATAGGAAAACATTTAGGCTCGGAAACCAATATAGAGGTTGCGAGAGTAATAATTAAATCAATTGTTGATATACTTAAGGCAAATAATATTTACCCAGTAGTTCAGGCTTGTGAACATATTAATAGGGCATTGGTTGTGGAAGAAGGATATGCAATAAAACACAATTTAGACCCTGTTAGTGTTATACCAATAGAAGAAGCTGGGGGAGGATTTGCTACTGCAGCAATGGAAGTATTGGAACATCCAGTAGTAGTTGAACATGTAAAAGTAAATGCCGGTATAGATATTGGAGATGTATTTATAGGAATGCATTTAAAAGACGTAGGAGTGGTAGTCAGATCAGATATTAAAACTATTGGTCAAGCACACCTAAGCATGATTAGAACAAGACCCAAGTTAATCGGCGGAGCAAGAGCAAAGTATAAATAAGTAATGCACAAAGGGAACCGGTACCTTTGTGCATTACTTATTTTATTACATATTAAATGAACTTTTTATGGCTTATAATACTCTTATAGGTAGAAGGGGTGATAAAGTGGAGGAAAAGCTATTAATTAAACAAGCTAAATTAGGAAATAAAGAGTCTCTTCTAAAATTAGTTATGAATCAAGAGGCAGAGTATTATAAGTTAGCATATGTATATATGAAAAATTCTGATGATAGCATGGATATGCTGCAGGATATGATAGTAATATTATATGAAAATATCTCTAAGCTGAAGAAGGATAGTTCCTTTTATTCTTGGTCTAAGACTATATTAGTAAATCTATGTAAGAAACGATTAAAAGAAAATCAAAAGTTAGTTTCCTTAGATAAGATTAAAGAACAATCTATTGATGGTGTATATGAAAGTTCTGAAGACTCAGTAGTACTTGAAAAGTATTTATCAAAACTTAATGAAAATCACAAAGAAGTAATAAAACTAAGATATTATTTAGATCTAGATTATAGGTCTATAGCAGAAATCTTAAACATTCCACTTGGAACTGTAAAATCTAGACTAAATATAGGAATGAAAAATCTCAGGGAAATTTTAGGAGGTGAAGTCCTTGAATAATATAGATGAACTATTAAATAAAGAAAAATTAAAATTAGATAAATTAGAGGTTCCTTCTGATATGGAAGAAAGACTTAGAAATACTTTAGATAATATTCCTAGTAAAAAGAAAAGAAGCATTAGAGGTAGAGTTGCAGCTCTTATTATTGTAGTATTACTTTTCAGCTATAATGTTGATACTCTAGCATATTACGGAAAACAATTAATTGGTTATGAGAATATTATGGATGGAACTCTAAGTGAATTAAGCCAATTAGGAAAAGGACAAATAGTAGATAAGACATATACATTTAAAAACGGAGCTAAAGTTACCTTGGATGCAATAATGCTAGACGATAACAATTTAATAGTATTCTATTCTATATATGACCCGAAGGGGGATGTTGAGAATTTAAATACTGTAATTCCAAATGTTCTGGGGACCCTTGGAAAAAGATATTACGGTGGAGGCCATGGGATTATAGATAATTCTAATAAGCAGATGAATTGGATAGTGGAGTATGAAAGTCCAAAGTTCTATGAAAGAAGGTTGACGTTACAGTTTTCTTTAGAAGGAGAACAAGGAGAAATTACTTTTAAATTAGATAGAAATAAGGCTATGGGACATTCTATTAAACTAAATATAGGCAAGAAAATAGAATTAGATGGAAGAAATATTACAATTAAATCCTTAATGGCATCACCAACATCTACAGTGATTAAAGGACAAATACAAAATATAGTAGAATTAGGAATTGATTATATAAAAGAAGAAGGATTTAGACCAACAAATATTGAAATTCAATTAATTGCTGATGGTGAAGTTATAGAAACCAAAGGTGGAGGAATAGGTACCAATAATAAAGGTAGTAATTTCCATATGAATTATGATGCTTTACCAGAAGATACTAAGAAGATAGAGTTAAAACTCACAGAATTTGGTGTAAGTCATCATACAAAGGAGTTAGTAAAGATAATAAAAGGTGAAAGCAAGGAATTTAAGATAGTAGGTAAAGATATTAGAATTAATAATGTATATGAAGAAAAAGGAAAGACATATATAACCATAACTACAGAAGAGGGCCTTTTGCTAAGCAGAGTTTATCTAAATATAGATGGAGAAAAGAAAAACTTAATACAGACAATTCCTGGTGAATTAAATAAGATAGTTGATGGAGATGCTGTTAGATTTGAATATACTAGAACCATGGAATTTGAAGGAATCGGTGATGAGTTAGAGCTTGATATCCGAAGAATACAATACG
>CAZAGS010000107.1:0-5615 GCA_964484955.1 uncultured Tissierellaceae bacterium | reverse complement strand
TTATAAAGCATGAACAAACCCATATAGAAAGATATGACCATATAATTAAGTTTATGGCATTTATAGTAGTATCGATACATTGGTTCAATCCTATAGTATGGTTAGCATTTATCCTTATGAGTAAGGATATGGAGTTATCCTGTGATGAAAAGGTAATTAAGGAACTAGGTAATGAAATCAAGAAAGATTATTCTAATTCTCTTTTATCCTTATCTTTAGGCAGAAGAATCATAGGTGGTTCTCCCTTAGCTTTTGGAGAGAACAATACAAAGGGAAGAATTAAGAATATATTAAATTACAAGAAACCAAGGTTTTGGGTTACACTGATAGCCATTATTTTAATAATTGGAGCAGCAGTAGGCCTATTAAGTAATCCGCTAAAGTCTGAAGATATAAAGGGGTTAGATGTTTTAAGCCTTCCAGATAAGATGTTGGAATCAGAAGAAGAGGATATCAATTATAATATAATAAGTGAATATATGAAAGAAAGATCCATAGCCACATTTTCACCTTATTATGAACTTTTGGATTTCCAAATTTCTAACTATAATGAGCTTGAAGTGGATGGAAATGTAGAAGCGACTTTCTTTTATAAGATAATTGAAAAGAACTATGATAAAGATCCAGATACCGTAGGGTATATTAAAGAGGCAAAAGAAAGTGGAAACAAAAATTACCAGCAAATGTATGATGAATATTTACTACCAAGAGAAATGAATTTTGACTTTAAGATTGTTATTCATAAGGACAATTCTATAACTTTATATTCCAATGTTGATCCAAAGGGAATTGAATGGGAAGAAACGGAGATGTCTGACTTTATCTTAAGTGATTAAAGATTTTTTAAAATTATATTAGCAATATAAAAGCCCTAATGAATATTTATTAGGGCTTTATAATGCTATAAATCTAAACATAGCAAGAGAGGAAACATAATTGTAGCTGACTTATGCTAGAATATGTAATATCATAGGAAATATACAAGGAAGGGGGATGAGGGAGTGATTGAATTACTGCAAAAATCAATAGATTATATTGAGGGAAATCTTAAATCCGAATTGAGTCTAAGAGATGTCGCTAATGAAACTGGATTCTCAATTTATCATTTTAGCCGTATTTTTAGTAATTATGTAGGTGTTTCGGTGTCAGCATATATAACTAGGCGACGAATTTTACATATTATTTATGAAACTCAAAATCTAAATCAACTAGTTGATACGGCTTTATTATATGGATTTGATACTTATGCGGGTTTCTATAAGGCCTTTAAAAGAGAGTTCGGATGTTCTCCTTCAAAGTACCTAGAATTAAATATAGTAAAAAGACCTATGATAATAAATTTATATAGGGAGGCAAATATAATGCTTACTAAAACCCAGATCTTACAATTCTTAAAGAATTGGAGTATTGAACCAAAGCCAGAAGTTAAATCTGTATTTAAAAATCAAACAAATAATATAAACAAAACTTGGACAATAAATGATAAATTTATCTTTAAAGTTAGTAGCAATATTTCAGAATTAAAAACCCACATTATTATTAGTAATGCTTTAAAAGAATTAGGAATTGAAACATCATATCCTATTTTAACTAAAGATGGTAAAGACTTTATTACTGAAGGGGATAGGCATTATATTCTAACAAATAAAGTTGAAGGTGAATTTTTATCAAATGAGGAAAGGTATAAGGGAAATAGATTTGATACTGGATCAAAATATGGAGAAGCAATAGGGAAGTTGCATAAGACTCTAAAAGATCAAGAAGGTAATCTAGATGTAGATGATACGGAGCTTATTGAGATAGCATTAAAATGGGCAGTTCCTGAAACCAAGAAGATTATGGAGCAGTGGAATTGCCAATTACCAGAGGAGTTCTATAAGAACTATATCCACAATTTAAGTAAATATTATCACCAATTGCCAAGACAGATAATTCATAGAGATCCTAATCCAACTAATATATTATTTAAAGATGGAGAAGTAAATGGGTTTATTGATTTTGATATTAGCGAGAGAAATATTAGAATATTTGATATTTGTTATTGTGCCACCGGAATATTATCAGAAACTGAGGACTATGAAAAAGACTTTGATAAATGGTTGGAGTTAAAAGATGGCATAATAGCAGGATATGATAGCATTTGTCCTCTAACTGATATTGAAAAACTATCTATACCCTATGTTATTTATACTATACAAATGATTTTTATAGCTTGGTTAAATGGCAAGGAAGAACATAAGCAACTAGCTATAAAAAATAGAAACATGTTAATAAAACTATATAATTATTTTAATAACTTATAATATTATTTACTTTTGTAGATATTTTATATAATAAAACCTTATTTTTGAAGCTTTAAATGTAGTAAGTTTGAGAATATTGATATGTTCTCTAATACTTTTCACGTTGAGGCAGCAATTCTGATGACGTATTGTGGTTCTAGCAAGGAATAATAGACCTTGATCACAATATATAGTGGTTTTAGGGCTAAAATTGGGTCAAAAATCGGTGAAAAAACACCCTTTTTTGACCCTTTAAAATAGGGCATTTGACAGATGACATTGGATGTTTTGAGATGTTTGGGGGATAAATGGCTGAAATTGATTGATAAAGTAGTGGGTGAATTATATACTATAGAGGAACATTAGTATTATTATGTACCACTAAGAATTGAATGGAAGTACTTGATAAAAAACAAAGAGGGGGATAAGCAAATCGGAACTATTTTTGCTATTGGTGGAGGGGAAATAAAGGATTTAGAAACTTTTGCTTTAGATAAAAAAGTTGTTGAATCAACGGGGAAGAAGAACCCGAAAGCATTATTTATACCAACTGCAAGTGATGAACCTCAAGGATACATAGATTCATTTAATTATGTTTATGGTGAAAAGCTTGAATGTAGTACAGATGTCCTTTTATTGTTAGAGGGTAAAACGAGTACCGAAGAAGCAAGAAAAAGGATTATGGATGCTGATATTATTTATGTAGGTGGAGGAAACACTCGTAAGATGTTACAAGTATGGGAAAAATATGAGGTAGATAATTCGTTAAAAGAAGCATATGAGAGTGGTAAAATCTTGAGTGGGTTAAGTGCTGGTTCCATTTGTTGGTTTAAAAGTGGACATAGCGACTCTAACAGTTTTGATGCAGAAAATGGTTGGAATTATATTAGGATAGAGGGGATTAATTTAATAGATGCTATGCATTGCCCCCATTATAACGAAGATATAAGATAAGAAGATTTTAATAAAAAAATATTAGAATATAATGAAATAGGTATTGCAATAGATAATAATTGTGCGATTGAATTTAAAGATAATTATTATAAAATTCATAAGTCTGACATACAATCAAAGGCTTATAAAGTATATCAAGTGGATGGAAAAATTATTAGAGAAGAATTAAATAACACATCGGAATATAAATTAATAAAAGAATTACTCCATAGATAATAATCAGCAATTTTTTTATGAATTTAAGACGCATTCTATATAAATTGTGTGGTTCAGACTGAATTATGTATCAGGCTTAATATATTAGATTATTGTATATAATGAATATTTAATTATGCATGAGTATTAAAGAAAATCTAAAGAGGTGGTCTTATGAAATTTCTAATTCTTCTAGCAGGATGTGGTTTAGGAGATGGATCAGCAATTGAAGAGGTTATCTTAGTTTATGCTACTTTGGATAAGTACAATATCAAATATGTTCCAATAGCTCAAGATAAAAGCTTTACTTCAGTAAATCATTTAACAAAAGAGCCAAGTGAAGTTAGGATCGTATTAGCTGAATCTGCTAGAATAGGTCGTGGGTTAATTCAAGACATAGAAGGAATTAACTGTGAAGATTATGATGCTTTAATTATTCCTAGTGGTGTTGGGTTAATTAATAACTATCAAGATTCTGAAGTTGTTTTTAAATTAATAATTGATTTTGGACGTCTAGCTAAACCAGTTGGCACTATGTGTGCAGGTATAGATTTGCTTCGTAAATGGAAGGGTCCAAACTTAATGAATGAAGAAATCAAAGAACTTAAAGCAAATGATTTTTTCTATGACCAAGAACATAGAGCTTATTATACTCCTGCATTTAGAAAGAGTTCAAATATATTTGAAATTCAAGAAGGTATTGATAAAATGATATTATCAATAATAATGGATTTAAATGAATAAACTACACATAACTTATATTTAGCATCGCAAAGGTAGTTTATAACTCAGTAAAGATTAATATTATAAGAGGTGGACCTAAGTGGAAATAGAATTAATAAACCAAACTAACATCGACATTGCATCTATTGTATTTTCTGAGAGCTGGCAGTATTCTCATAAAGAAGTTGTTACAGAAGAATTCTGCTTATCATTTACTCCAGAGCGACAAAAGGGTGTGTTACAACAACATATAGACAAAGGGAATAAATGTTTTGTTGGTTTTAAAAATCAAAAGGCTATAGGTATACTAATTCTTGATTATGATGCTAATGAATTAGTCTCTATCTATATTTTACCAGATTTTCTCTATAAGGGATATGGTAGTCAATTGATTAGCTTCACTTTGGATAAGCTTGATAGTGAAAGAGAAATATATTTGATTGTGATGAATGTCAATAAAGATGCCAGAAGGTTTTATGAAAAAGTTGGATTCCAATTTTGTGGGGAAACAAAAATATTATCCATAGAAAAAGAATTAAGTGAATTGACCTATGTATATCGAGGATTGTAACAATTAGCTTTAATTAGTTAAGTCCTATAATTATATTATGTGCAACTAATTAATTAAGAAATAATACGTATAGACATTTAAAAATGGCAATTATAGATGTATTGGAGTATAAAAATTCTAATGCATCTATTTTTATAAAAAAAAAATTTAATAGAGAGTATAACAAGGGCAAAGTTTAGGTCAGTCAAGACCAAGTAAACTTTGCCTCTTTTTTTATGTCTAAAAACAGAAAGAGAGGAATGAGAACAATGTCAAAATTATTTATGTATGGAACATCCTTGGAAGGAATAGAGCAATTGATGGTTATGGTTCCAAATTTCCAGCCAAGAAGAAGTGGTATAGTCATTAACAATTACTTTAATTGTGGAGGAGGTGAAAAGGATTGTAACTGCAATATTATTAATGTTAGTAAAGTCTTGGAGAAATATGGATACATTGATTCAGATTTTAAAATCAATTCGGATAGATATAGATATAATACTAATATGGAGCTTTCTAAAAATTTTTGCCATAAAAGTTAGCAATCCATGATATAATAAATATAAGAGCATACAGGTAGGGGGAAAAATAGATGAAGATATATTTTGATATGAATATATACAATAGGGTATTTGATGATCAAACACAGATGAGAATAAGATTTGAGTCTATGGCAATAGATATCTTATTTGAACTGGTTGAAAAGAAAAAGTACGAATTAGCATGGTCATTTATTTTAGAATATGAAAATAGTAGAAATCCTTTTATAGAAAGAAAACTCAATATTATATCTATTTCTACCTTGTGCAATGAGACAATAGAGCCTAATGATAATATTAAAGAAATAGCCAAAGAGATAGTTATGAAATCAAATACTAAAGATAAAGATGCACTACATCTTGCTTCAGCTG
>CAZAGS010000106.1:2259-5620 GCA_964484955.1 uncultured Tissierellaceae bacterium | reverse complement strand
TCTCCATTGCCTATTACCAGGCATGGTAATCCAACTCTACCGCCTTCTTTGATTTCATCAAATACTGGATTATTATCTCTATGATTTAAAAATAATTTCAAATTCATCATATTTTCTGTAATATCTCTATATACAAACTTTATACCATTAGCCGAAAGAAACTCTTTCGCAGGTTCACAAGTTGGTCAAAACTGGCTTCCAAACATAACAACCTTTTTCATTAACAATTCCTCCCTAATGTAATTTATCTATTAATCTTTATAAATTATATCATTGAATAAAATTTCAATCAACTATATGGCTAAAGAAAAGAATCTGCAATCACAGAGAAAGCAGATCCTTAACTTTTTAACTATTAATATCTTAAAACTGCTGCTAGTCTTCCTTCATTTGGCACTTTGTCAGTATAGACTTTCCCACCTCTAGAAAGGGTCAGTATAGAAGCATATTCTATTAAGTCTATATCTCCACTTTCTTCTTCATCACTTACAATAATCTTATTTGTTTCGTGATCAAACTTACCCCATTGATCAATTTCTTTGTCGATGAAAAGTGATTCTATTTGCCCATTAAAAGCAGCTGGTATAATCTTTTCTAGTGAAGTTAATGTCATACTGTTTTGTTGCCCAGAGAATTGCTTAAACTTCTCTTCTGCAACTTCTTCAGCTTTAGTAAATATTGGTTCAACTAATGACCATGCTTTTTCATGGAGCTGTTGACCACTTATTAACTCAGGATTACCCGGGATGAATTCTTCTGTTATATAAGGATAATTACTCTTTTCCCTATATATTGGGATGAGATATTCAACTCCCGCTAAAATTAATGGTATCTTTTCACCTTCATGAATCTTAACTAAGGCGTCATCGATGGCTCGAAAATATTTGGTAAGTTCATTTTTCTCATATTCATTTTCATTTGCTTGCCCTTGTGTTTTTACATTGAACATTAGAGCAGATCTGCCTACATTGTTAAATGCCGCTGTTTTTGGGACATTGTTTCCAGGGTCATCATCTACTTGCATATCAAACATACTTCTTGGAGCATCTTCAAAATCTACTTGTCTTACTGTTTGTCTGGTACATGCAAATAGTCTAACTTCATTTTTACTTAAGGCCATTATATAAAATTGTCCATTCCCTGAAAACATTGGTAATAAGGGTTTTAAATATACTTTGTTGCCTATAGTAATGGATTCTTTAAATTCAATTGGAAGCCTATAATATTTCAAGCCTTCCTTGTGAATAAAGATTGCTAACCCTTCACTTTGATTTTGCCAGAATCTTGTTTCATCTATTAAACTACTGGCAGGATTTAAGATTTTAGCAACTTCAGCTTTTCTTAGCCCCATAGAAAATAATTTATCTTCTGCTACTCTAAGAAGTTGCTTCAATCTTATTGGATTTTGTTTTATATCAGCATTACCAGCACTTATAGTTGGTAAATATATTGATATAAATAAGTCTTGATCAACATTTATCAATTCTTCCAAATCCTTAATAGTCAGAATATCCATTAACATTCTCCTTTATATTTAAATTTATGCCAATTTAAATCTATTACGAGAATTTTTAATCAATAAAAATGTTTATTGATTTAGATAATTCATAGTCTTAATTTACCCTTTAATTTAACTAGTATGTAGGAATTTAAAGGCAAATTTTAAAATAAAAATTTACTTATTTATTATCTTTCCAATATTTCTTAATTCTATAGACAAGGTTCCATTTGGGTTATTTATAAACTCTATATAATCTGTATTTTTAAAATAATCTGCTGGAAATGATATTTCTATCCCAGTATCTGTTTTAATTTTATGGTTTTTGCTAGTTCTAACAGCAAATTCCTTGTCTATTTTAATAGTATCAGGAATCCCATATTCTTTTGCAGTCTTTTCAAATTCATCTTGCATTAATTTTGAAGAAGAAAAAACCTTTTTTCCTAATTCTACTGTATCTAGATTTTCCGATTCCTCAACATTTTCACCTATATAGTTTTTAGCTTTTGAAATTGCAAGAGCACTACTTTCACCGTGATTCTCAGCAACCATAATTGCCACATCTTTAACTAGATTTATGACTTCTCTTTGAGATATATTTGAGTCACATTCCAGTACAATTTCTGGTAATATATATAATTGTTGTCCATTAATATTTCTGTTTTTGTCTACAAATTTAATATCTAATCCCTCTGCATCTATAAATGCATAGCCATCTAGTTTTTGAGTCATACTTGGTAATATTGCATAATGGTTTATAATTTCATTTTTTACTATTCCATTATCATTGATAACTTGGTGAATGTATCCAACTTTGTTTGTGCATAATAATATTGCCATTTTCCGTTCTGTTTCAACTTCTATGTCACAAACAATCAGATCTAAAGAATCCATAATATCAGTCTTAGATAAAGAGCCATAGATTAAATCGGCTATGAATGTTGAGAATCTTATAAAATCCATATCAGCATTTAGATATTGTATAATTTTCTTTTGAAATTTACTCTCTGCTAGGAACATACCTGTTTTTAAACTTGAATCTTTAAAGGATCTCTCAAGATGTTTTGATAAAAATAATTCTATGCTATTATTTTGGATGTCTAACTCCTCTTCTGAGAAAACACAAACATTTGAATTGAAATCTAATATATGTAATATGGATCTATTAATTGTAATCATTATATTCTTTACCTTCCTTCTTTGGTTTTTATAGCAGCTTATAGATTATCATTATTCGAATTTAAGGTCAATCAAATTAATAATTTCAATTAATCCACATAAAAACAACTCCATCATTTAGATAGAGCTGTCTTATTAGTTATTGACACTACTTATTACTTACTAGCTATCTTGCTTGCTTGCCTTTTACCTACAAACCGAGATAAGATGATTACACCACCTATAAAGAAGGCTCCTCCTAAGAATAGAGCAATCAACCATTCTATAGTAGCCTGTTCTGCTGGAACAAGTGCTACAGTAAAATATCCAAATGAATAGCTGTTAAATGCAATATGTGATAAATCTTCTAATATTACCAATAGGAATACGGTAATAAATACCATAATGAATATAGCCGGTTGCATACCAATTCCCTTAGGCACTAGGAATTCAACACCTATTACCAGTACTTTTGCCATAAGTAAACCTATAGTTCCACCTATGAAAATCGACTTAAGTTTTTCCATTTTCCCCTCAGCCATTGTGAAAAACATTAGAGCTAAGAATGCTGGCCATCCACTGTGGACTCCAAAAGTTTCAAGTAAAAATAGTGTTACGCACAACCACGTGGCTACAATTAAACCAGTAGTCAGCCTATGTTTTGAAATACTCTTCTTTTCCATTTCATAACCTCCACCTAAGATT
>CAZAGS010000106.1:0-2159 GCA_964484955.1 uncultured Tissierellaceae bacterium | reverse complement strand
GAGTCTCCCCCGTAAAGATTAGCCATAAGTTCCGCTAATAGTGGTAACTTTGGCACCATATGAGCAAAAGCAAATATACACATCATACTATCTGCAAAACACATAGCCACTTGTAACTTGTTTGAAACATAGGCCTGGGCTGTTCTTCCAGCATCATCAAATGCTCTACCCATGGTAAGTCCAGCAGTATGGTCTGCACCCATAGGACTTGTAGCATAAGTTACTCCTGTCCCCTTAGTATTTCGTGGATCATATCCTGCTAATGCCTGATGTTTTACAACTGGTATTCTCTTGCTTCCAAGGTGTTTGCCCACAAACTCGCAACCTTCCCCTAGGATGTTTCCAAACTCAGTCCCATCCTTTAGTTCATTTAACAATCCGATTACAGCTTCTGAATCTCCCCAAGCTATCTTTCCTGTTTCCATACACATTGCAATGGCATTTGCTGTTTCTATTGTATCTACTCCAATATCATCACATATTCTATCCATTTTAGCGATGGCATCTAAATCTGATATATGACAGTTTGGTCCAAATAGGGCTATTGTTTCATACTCAAATCCTGAAGTTAAATAATCCCCATTTTCGTCATTGTAGCTATTGGAACAATGTACTACACAACCTGGCTGACATACTAATTTGTTTTTGCCTCCTCTTTTTTCAAGATTAGTCAAGAATTTATTAACCCCAAGTTCTTTATGTTCAGGGAATAACTTTCCTGAAAAATTATCTACTGGCAGTGCTCCATTTGCCCCAGTTACCTCTATTGTAGAAATGGTACCAATATTACTAAATGGATCAGTCTTTGCTCCTGCTGCTACCAATCTATTAAGAGTCATACAAGCTTCATTGAACTTTGCTTCATCTACATATTCAACCTTATATTTTTCTTCAGCTTTCTCAATAATAATTGCTTTTAGCCCTTTGCTACCCATTATGGCACCAATACCACCTCGAGCAGCAGCTCTACTTGGATGACCTGATCTAAATTCAGATACTTGTATAGATGCATTTTTGTATAATCTTTCTCCAGCACTACCTATGGATATTGTAGCAACCTCATCACCATATTCTTCTTTGATCATTTCAACAAAATCGTAGTTGTTTACACCCTTAAATTTGGATCCATCCTTAAGCCTTGCTAGACCCTTTGAGTCTACATGTAGTATCCATAAGCCTTCAGTTTTGGGTACATCAAGGACTTCTATCATTTTGATACCTTGATCTGCCATATGATAAGCAGCAAGACCTCCAACGTTACTTTCCTTTATTCCACCAGTTAATGGACTCTTTCCTCCAACTGACATACGATGAGCCGTAGTCAGCTTGGTTCCAGCAAATACGGTTGTACAAAATATAAGCCTGTTTTCACTACCCAGTGCATCACAGGTAGGTGGTACATTTTTCATTATATATTGTGCAATTAAGCCACGACCACCAAGCTCGTATAAATCCTGGTCCATGTCTCCTTTTTCTACGGTAAGATTATTCATATCTATAGTTAGTTTTGACCACATAGCTTCTCCCCCATTCTTCTTAAATTCATTTTCTATTTTATGCATCATAAGCAGCTGTAAGGATCTCTGCTACTTTTGAAGCACTTATTCTATAAGGCGCTAGAGCCATTCCTGCATCTGCAGTTACTAAGGGAGCTACTTTAACTACATCCTCTAGTTTTAGACCAAGCTCTTTCATATTAGGTATGCCAAGTGACTTTAAAAAACTTCTCAATTCATCTCGTGCAATTACACCTATTTCTTCCGCACTAGCATTTTCAGATATTTCTTTACCAAAACACTCACATATCATTGCAACTTTCTTCCATTCTGTCCTTGAAGCATATTCTATTACCTCCGGCATAGCTGCTGCACAGCCTAATCCATGAGCTATATGAAATTGAGCTCCCAGAGTGTGTCCTATGCAATGTCCCAGATGAACTAATGCATTTGTAAATGCCATTCCCGCATACATTGATGCAAGAATCATATGTTCTCTGGCTTCTATATTAGAGCCATCCTCATAGGCTACTGGTAGCCATTTTACAATTCCTCTTATAGCTTCTCTAGCCAAAGCATCTGATAGAGGATTTGCATTTCCTCCTGTAATGGACTCTACTGCATGGGCCAAAGCGTCAACTCCTGTTACAGCTGTCATCTTTG
>CAZAGS010000105.1:0-5767 GCA_964484955.1 uncultured Tissierellaceae bacterium | reverse complement strand
AGAATAGTATCCTTTAGAAAATTATTTGAAAGTAAGGAACCACTAGTAGAATTTGATAGGGAAGTATTTAAAACTGTAGTGGGGGAAGTTATTATAGGTGGGTATAAAGAAGATGGAAGTATAGATCCTTATATGCTGACCTTTATATTTAAGACAGGCTTAACTAGCAAAATTGATGGACATAAACAAATTTCTAAAAGTGAGCAAAATGTAGGTTTACAAAAATGCACTTATCAAGAGGACGAGCCACATTGGAGCAGTAACACTGCCTACAAGGGAAAATCAGTTGTAAGAAAATATATATTCCCTCAGGCTAAAGCTTGAGGGCATTTTTATTAGGGCTTCTATTGCATGTGAAAAAGTCATGCTATTTGTCGTACGGATAAAACATACTAATAAAAAATATAATTAGTACAACATATGAATGATAAATGTTATACTGAAGGTGATATCAGGGTCTTCAATAAGTTATTATGTTAGGTGCCTGGCTCGGTTAACATTAAACAGTGTTATAAATCATGATAGACAAGGATAATGAACATATTATATAAATATAAATTCCCGGAATCTAATTAGATTAAGATTAGTTTACCTTAGTACAAGAAAATAATAGAATGTATATATTATTAATGATATAATACAATAAAAGCATGTTAAGAGTGGAGGGAAAGTTATGACTCTAGCAAAAAAAATTGAAGAAATATTAAAAGATGAATTAAAACCAGAAAATATAAAGACAGTTATAGATATGGCCGAGTTTTTAAAATTCAAGGAAAATCAAAATATATGGGATAAGATAAATGAGACTGATGTTGAATATATACCAGAAGTAGAATATCTTCGCATAGAGGAGATAAAATTAAATGGTGAATTTATTGATCAAGATAGTTTGTTGAGAGAATTAGGGATCAATAAAGATGAGATATAATATAGAATATGAAAAAAGATGTCTAAAATATTTGAACAAGCTTGATAAAAATACCCAGCTAAGAATAATCAAGGTGATAAATGAATTGCCGCTTGGAGATGTGAAAAAATTACAAGGTGGTAGCGATAACTATAGACTGCGAGTTGGTGATTTTAGGATTATATTTAGCAAAAATGATGAAAGATTAATCATATTAATAATTGAAATTGGGCCTCGTGGAGGTATTTATAATAGGCATTAAGATTAGAGGCAGTTGGAATTTTAGTTTATAATTCTGATTGGGAACATTCTACGGCGGAAGCAGCAATTCTGATAACGTATTGTGGTTCGGACAAGGAATAATAGGGTTCAACCACAACATATGGTGGTTTGAAGACGAATTTTGGGTCGAAAATCGGTGGAAAAACACCGTTTTTTGACCCTTTAAAATAGGGTATTTGACAGATGACATTACAGAGAGTTAAGGAGACAAAGTTTAGGAAAGATATTAGTAGCTCATGCTGAACAATCTCTTAAGGATAAAGATGTTGAACAAATATACTTAACCTCAGATAATAATGTGGAATTTTGGAATCAATGCGGATATACAATGACCCATGAAATTGGTTATAGAAATGAACACCAAATTAAAATAAAAAGATTAATTAAAATATCTTTTTTGTCAATTATTGAATTACGAAAAAATGTATTACCTAATGAACAAAATTCACAAAACTGCGTCTGATAAGTGAATAAATATGGCATGGGTCAAAGGATCGGGTCAGCGTGGAAACTGACCCCTACGGTTAAAAATAATGGTTAGTATCTCGGCCTAATAGTTTATAGATTCATATAAATCTACTTAATGACTTGATAAATAGTCCCTAGTATTGATATAATACTAAGGACTATTTATGTTTATTAATATTTAAATATATACCTTAGGGTAAGGAGGAAAATAATGAATATAGATCAATTAAGTATTAGTACCCTTAGAGTATTATCAGCGGAAGCAGTAGAAAAGGCGAACTCTGGTCATCCAGGATTACCTTTAGGCTCAGCTCCTATGGCATATACTCTATGGTCAAAAGTAATGAAACACAATCCAAAGGATTCCAAATGGGTTAATAGAGATAGATTTATCTTATCAGCAGGTCACGGTTCAGCAATGTTATACTCATTAATTCACTTATTTGGATACGGGCTTCCTATGGAGGAATTACAAAACTTTAGACAACTAGACAGTTTAACTCCTGGTCATCCAGAATACGGTCATACTGTAGGAGTAGAAGCTACTACAGGGCCACTAGGACAAGGAATATCCAATGGTGTAGGAATGGCTATGGCAGAGGCTCATTTAGCATCAGTTTTCAATAAGGAAGGCCACAATGTAATTGACCATTATACTTATTTATTATGTGGCGACGGAGATTTAATGGAAGGTATTGCTTATGAAGCTGTTTCCTTAGCTGGTACACTAGGCCTAGGAAAATTAATAATTCTTTATGACGATAACTCTATTACTATTGAAGGATCTACTGATTTAGCGTTTACTGAAGATGTATCTAAACGATTTGAGGCCATGGGTTGGGAGACTCTTCATGTAGTAGATGGTAATGATATTAAAGATATAGAAGAAAAAATTAATCAAGCAAAGAAAAACCTTACTCAACCAACTCTAATTAAAATAACTACAGAAATTGGTTATGGTAGCCCTGCTCACCAAGGAAAGGCTAGTGCACATGGGGCACCACTTGGAGCAGATAATATGGTAGAATTTAAAGACTTCATAACTTGGACTGAAGAAGGGGAATTTGTAGTACCTAATCCAGTTAGACAACATATGGAAACTATAATTGAAAAGGGACAAAAGGAACAAGAAAACTGGAATAAACAGTTTGAAGAATATAAAAAAGCATATCCTGAATTAGCAAGTGAATTAGAATCGTGGCTAAATTTAGAATTGCCTATGGAATATCTAAATTCAGAAGAATTTTGGTCATTTGAAAAGGATTCTG
Organism: uncultured Tissierellaceae bacterium; assembly: GCA_964484955.1. Classification (GTDB taxonomy): domain Bacteria; phylum Bacillota; class Clostridia; order Tissierellales; family Tissierellaceae; genus CAYZDC01. The sequence goes on along the minus strand of CAZAGS010000105.1, from coordinate 2,842 downwards.
CAACCAGGGAATCTTCAGGTGTAATAATTAACAGAATTGCAGACCATATACCAAATTTATTTGGAGGTTCAGCAGATTTAGCACCATCAACTAAAACATTTATGAACAAGAGACAATCATTCTCTAAAGACAACTATAGTGGTTCTAATATCCACTTTGGTGTTAGAGAACATGCTATGGCAGGTATTGTAAATGGATTGGCACTTCATGGTGGTCTTCGTCCTTATGGGGCTACTTTCTTTATATTTAGTGATTATATGAAACCATCCATGAGATTATCTGGCCTAATGAATTTACCAGTAGCTTATGTATTGACTCACGATAGTATCGGAGTCGGAGAAGATGGACCTACTCATCAACCAATAGAGCAATTAGCAATGCTAAGGGCAATGCCTAACTTTACTACTTTTAGACCTGCTGACGCAAGAGAAACTGCTGCAGGTTGGTATACAGCTCTAACTAGTAAAACTACTCCTACAGGATTAGTCCTAACTAGACAAACACTTCCTAATTTAGAGGGCACTGGAAGAGGGGCCTTAAAAGGTGGTTATGTAGTAAGAAAAGAAACAAAAGAATTAGAAATAATCTTAATGGCATCAGGTTCCGAATTGCAACTAGCTTATAAAGCTGCTAGCATTATTGAAGAAAAAGAAAATGTTGGTGTAAGAGTAGTGAGTATGCCTTCATTAGAATTATTTGAAAAACAATCGGAAGAATATAAATCAGAAGTACTGCCAAAGGGAATAAGAAAAAGACTAGCTGTAGAAGCTGGATCTTCCTTTGGATGGCATAAATATGTAGGATTAGATGGAAGAGTTATTTCAATAGATGGTTTTGGCGCATCAGCTCCAGCAAACTTGCTATTTGAAAAGTTTAATTTTACAGTAGAACATGTAGTCCAAGAAGCACTAAAATTATAATAAAAAAGGAAGTCCATTAATTTGGACTTCCTTTTTAAATGGGGATTATTCACTAGCAAAGTTATCAAAGTATCCTTGTATTAGTACTACTGGGGTGCCTTTATCACCACTACCACTGGTTAAATCACATAAACTACCTAGTAGGTCAGTTATTCTTCTAGGGGTAGTTCCTAAGCTTTCAGCATTTCCTAGTAGGTCTACATCCTTGCTATATATCTTTTGCTTGACTGCATTTAATACTTCATCTCCACTTAAATCATCCAATTCAGTATCTACAATATACTTTAATTTAAGCTCATTTGGTGTTCCTGATAGGCCAGATGTAAAGCCAGGACTAACTACTGGATCAGCTAGTTCCCAAATCTTTCCTACTGGGTCTTTAAATGCTCCATCTCCATAGACCATTACCTCAATCTGTTTTCCAGTTCTTTCTATTAATAGTTTTTGTATTTCTTCAACATATATTTGAGAATCCCTAGGGAATAATTTGACTTCATGATCTGATGCTAAATTTGAACCTAAAAGTCCATATTCAGGATTATATCCACTTCCATCAATTGAAGCGGTTAAAATATCATCCAGACCTAGTAAAATATTAGCTCCTGCTTCTTTTAAAATTCTTTTAGTTCTCACTCTATCATGTACATTTGCTACTAGAACATCCTTGGTATAATTTAATATGGTTCTAGGATCATTGGATAAGTATATATGTATATTTCCATGTCCCATACTCTTATATAAATCTACATAATCTATTCCTGTAAAAGGGTGTAATACCTTTTCTCCAAATAGACTTCTATATTCAGCCTCAGTCAAAACATCAGAATGAGGATTTATATTTAATCTGTCCATTTTATCTAGATCCATTAATTGGTTTCCAACTTCATCTGAAGGATAGCTAAGTAGAAGATGAATGGTTTTTTTAGTGTCTGCAATTCCTTTTAAAAGAATGGAAAATCTATTTCGACTTAATATAGGAAAAACAATGCCTATTTCATCATCAAATTTTGTTTCTACATCTTTTTTTATATTATCCGCGGTTGCGTAATTTCCTTGCGCCCTAGCTACTAAGGATTCAGTTATTCCAATTACATCTTTGTCTCTAAAATGGATATTTTCACTATTAGCAGCTTCTATTACTGAATCAACAACAATATTAACCAAGTCATCTCCTTCTTTTACTATGGGAGTTCTTATGCCTCTTGCTGTAGTTCCAATTGTTCTGTTCATATTTTATTTCCTCCTAGTTACTAAATAATTTCACTTTATATTAAAGAACAAGGCTTAAAAATGCAATTTAATTGCATTTTATAAGCTCTTTTTCTGTAATTATATAATTCACTGGTATATCAAAATTTTCGTGAGGGACCTTAGGGATTAATTGCATATCAAATGCCAGGCTTATTTTAGTTATATGGTCTAGCTTAGACAAGAATCTATCATAATAACCTCCGCCATAGCCAATCCTATATCCATTACGATCAAAGGCAACACCGGGAACAATGATCAAATCAACTTCACTAGAATCTACATATCTAATAAACTCTTCTTTTGGTGTTAAAATATTATAAAACCCAATTTCTAATTCCTCAAAATTAAATACTTCAGATAGCCTTAATTCCTTGCTTGCTGCTATTGTTATGGGAACTACAATTCTTTTGCCTTTTGAAATACTATCTTTAATAAACTCGTGGGTATCAACTTCTGCACCAAAACTTATAAAGGTCATTATAGTTTTAGCCTTTTTGTAGTAATCTGTATTATAAAGTGTATTTATGATTGAATCACTATAGGATTTTAGACTTATTTTGTCAAGTTCTTCCTTATTTTTCAGTATTTGCTCTCTAATTATCTTTTTTTCCAAGTAAATCACCTCAAACTGTTTATTTATCTCTCAAACTATATTATAATATAGTTTGAGA
>CAZAGS010000104.1:0-5864 GCA_964484955.1 uncultured Tissierellaceae bacterium | reverse complement strand
TTTACTCCATAAGTATAGTTATAGTTCTAGGTGCAGAAGTTAATGCTACATTAATATCTATGAAAAATGAATCTATAAGTGAAAATGAATCATAAAATAAAACTCCCCCCAACTATTCGCGTTAAGGGGAGTTTTATTTAGTCAATACTTTTTAAAGATTCAACCATTTCTATGTTTCTCAATTTATAGTACATGGCTAAATTTACAAATACTGCAAATAGGATTGTTAATAATGAAGCTATAAAGTAACTCTTAATATTTAAGGTCAGCCCAAACATTATACTATCCATTTCTACAGTAGTCATAATATACCGGTGTAGAAATATTCCCATGACTAGTCCCGTTAAAGTGCCAATAATAGTTAGAATTGTATTTTCTCTATATACATAGGCAGATACTTCATTGTCATAAAACCCTAGCACTTTTATTGTAGCAATTTCTCTAATTCTCTCACTTATATTTACATTTGTTAAGTTATATAATACTACAAAAGCCAATGCTCCTGCAGAAATTATCATAAGAATAACAACAAAATCCAAACTCTTAATAGTATCTTCAAAATCATCTGATATATCTCGATTGAAGTTTACGCTAGAAATACCCATATGTGCCATTAATTCTTTTGATAGTCTTTCTTCTAACTCTATAGAAGGGTTATTTAGGTTAATAAGTGATTGATTATATATTATACTTTCATCAAATATATCTTCATAGTACTTAGGTGATAAATACACATAATTAAAAGTATAGTTTTCTGTTATACCAGTAACTTTAACCAGGCTTTCAAGGCCTTCATTATTCTTAAGCTTTATGCTATCTCCAATTTTTATGCCCATACTTCTACTAACTTGATCTGTTATAACAAGCCCTTCTTCATCTATAGGGATTGATTGACCTGTTTTTCTGTCTTGAAGGATTATAAAATTATTGAAATTATCTATATCCTTAGGGACAATTATGGAAAGATCCTTTGATTCACCATTAAATGTTATTGACCCACTTTCTTGAAGAATTAGGGCAAAACTATCTATATCTTTATGGTGTTCCAAATATCTAAAGGCTGTAGAATCCATTCCTATACTCATATCATAATTATATAATACTCCAAACTGTCTATCTACTACTGTTCTAATTGAATCCTTAATTCCAAATCCAGTAAGCATAAGTGCGGTACAGCCTGCTATACCTATTACTGTCATAAAGAATCTTCTTTTATATCTAAAAATATTCCTAACAGTAACTTTATAAGAAAAACTAAATCGCTCCCAAATAAATGGCACTCTTTCAAGCAAAATCCTTTTCCCCATTTTAGGAGCCCTAGGTCGCATTAATTGTGATGGATTTTCTCTAAGTTCATTACTTGATGCTATAAATGTGGTCAAAGTCATTAGACCTATTGAAACTAATGATATTCCCACTGCAAAGGGTACATTGAAAATTAAATTAACAGGTGGTAAAACATACATTATTCCATATGCATTAAATATAATAGTTGGGAAGAGTGTATAGCCTATGGCTATTCCCACTACAGAGCCTAATATGGTAGCCAACAAGGCGTATAATATATATTTCAATCCTATTACTCCATTACTGTAGCCTAATGCCTTTAAGGTCCCTATATTAACTCTTTGTTCATCTACCATTCTAGTCATTGTTGTTAAACAAACTAAAGCTGCCACAAGTGCAAAGAATAAAGGAAACACAGTTGATAAAGCATCAATTCTATCAGCTGCTCCACCATAGTCCCTATAGGAAAAATGGCTTTCCCTATCTAAAACATACCACTTGGCTTTTTCAATTTTATTTATATCTCTTTCAGCTTCTTCTATTTTTAATAAAGCCTTATCTAATTCTCTTTCAGCTCTTTCTTTTTCTTGAAGATATTCTTTTTCTCCATTAGCTAAATCAATCTTAGCTTTTTCTATATCTGCATGGGCTTTTTTAAACTTAGCAACAGCTCTTCGTTCACCCTGTTGCAAATTAATCTTTTCTTCCTCTAATTTTAATTTAGATGCATCTAAGATTTCTTTAGATTTATTTAACTCAAGCCTTGCATTTGCTAGTTCTAGTTTGCCTTTATTAAGTTGAATCTTTCCATTTTCTACAGATTCCGTAGTAGATATTAGCATAATCTTTGTATTTTCTAGTTCCGATTTAATTTGCTCTCTATTTTCTTCTGGTAATTCAGGATTTTCCAAAGCTAATTCCATTTGTAATAGAGCTTTTTCTAACTCTACAATACCCTCTTCACCTTTTTTAATTTCCTCTTCTGCTTTAGAGAATTCCTTTTGGGCTACAATATTTTTTTCATTAAATATTGCAAGTCCTTGGTTATATGACTCTTCACCATCTTTTAATTCTGCTTCAGCTTTAACTATGGCCTCTTTTCCTTGAATAATAGTATTATTGAAATTTATCTCTTCACGTCTTAATTTCTTTTCATTTAAAGAAATTTCTTCTTTACCATCTTCAATTTCCTTTAAAGCTTTAGCCAATTCTTCTTCAGCATTTTGTTTTTCTTCATTATACTCTTGCTTACCTTTATCCAGTTCTTTGTTTGCTTTAGATATAACTTCTTCATATCTTAATTTTTGTCTATCTTTTGCCATGATTTCTAATTGGTCTCTTACTGGATCCGTTAATTGAAAGTACTCATCTTTATATGAATTTAATTGCTTGGCATCTTTAACAGTTAAAAATATGTCTGTATATACTTCTTGCTTAAAATTTTCTTCAGGTATCATAATAAAATTTCTTACCTGTCCATTACCTATATTGCTATTACCTTTTTCAAAAGAAAGATAATAAGGTGTCTGAACTATACCAACAACTGTAAATTTTGTATTTTCCAAGTCATCACTTAGAGGCTCATCCCTTCCAGAATAAAGTCTAATAGTTTCACCTATACTAACATTGGTAAATCCATTATCTGACCCCTCAATAACACATTCATTTGGATTTTCTGGAAATCTTCCTTCTAGTAGCTTAGCTCCATTAATTTGATTGTCTGATGTGAACCCATGAACTCTTAAAACCACTTCTGATTCCCCATAATCTGCAAGGGCATCTAAAGTGTAAGTGGCTAAACTTTCTTTAACATTTTCTATTTTATTAATAGCTTTTAAATCATCATCAGTTAAACCTAAAGTGGATACAATTCTAATATCCATTAGATTATAGTCATCATAATATTTGTCAGCAGTAAACTTCATAACTTGTGGAGCAATTTTTAAACCTGAAAAAAATGCCACACCTAATGCAATTATTGCAGCTATAGATAAAAATCTACCTCTAGACTTCTTTATATCTCTTAATATGTCTTTTATAAATGCTGTCTTCTTACCTACCACTCAATCACCTCAACAGAAAGAGGGTTTTTATTTACAGTTTGACTTTCAATTCTACCATTTCTTACCCTAATAATCTTATCCCCCATAGGTGCTATTGCAAGGTTATGGGTTATAACTACCACTGTCATATTCATCTTTCTTCCTGTATCTTGTAGTAATTTTAATATAGATTTACCTGTATTATAATCTAATGCTCCAGTAGGTTCATCACATAATAACAATTTAGGATTCTTTGCCAAGGCTCTTGCAATTGCTACCCTTTGCTGCTCACCACCTGATAATTGAGCTGGAAAGTTATCCATCCTATCACCAAGTCCTACCGCTTCTAAAATTTCTTTAGGGTCTAATGGATTTTTACATATTTGAGTAGCTAACTCAACATTTTCTAAGGCAGTTAAGTTTTGCACTAGATTATAAAATTGAAAGACAAATCCTATATCATGCCTCCTATAGGTAATAAGCTCTTTACTTGAAAATGAACTTACTTCTTTCTTATCAACTATAACCTGACCTGAAGTAACCTTATCCATACCACCTAATATATTTAAAATGGTACTTTTTCCAGCACCACTGGCTCCTGCAGCAATAACAAATTCACCTTTATCAATAGAAAAATCTGCCCCATTAAGAGCTTTGATTTCTACTTCACCCATTTTATATACTTTTTTAACATTCTTAAATTCGATATATTTCTCCAATTTATCTGCCCCTTATTCAATTAATTACAAATTCTTACTTATACTATTCTATCATATTTTCTAGCTAAATTGCCTAGATTATGCAAAGAAAATACTTTTCTAATTATCTTGTTACATTAAGCTAATTAAAGTATAATAAACAAACAATACTAAATTAAGTGGGGTCTAATATGAATAAAAAAAATAAATATATACTTGGAATTTTAATATCGCTAGTACTAGGACTCTCTATATATAATAAGTTTATGGATAAAGCTATTATATCTGGAAGTGATATTAAATTATTTGTAACTACTGATATTCACTATATGGCCAAAAGCTTAACAGAGGATAGTCCGGAATATAAGGAGTTTGCAACACCTAGAGATGGCAAACAATTATTATATATTGATGAAATTATGGAGGCTTTTAAATTTGATATTAAGAATGAAAAGCCTGATTTTTTAGTAATAAGTGGTGATTTAACAAATAATGGTGAAAAGGCAAGTCATATGGAATTGGCTGACAAGTTACATGAAATTGAAAAGATGGGTGTAAAAGTCTTTGTCACTCCAGGAAATCATGATATAAAAAATATGTGGGCAAGGGGTTTTAAGGATGGTAAGCAGTTTCCAGTTGAAAGTATAGAACAAAATGATTTTAGGGAAATATACCAGGATTTTGGATATAAAGAAGCTATTTCCATGGATGAAACAGGATTGAGTTATATGGTGGCACCATCAGAAGACTTATGGCTTTTAATGATAGATTCTAACCTTTATTTCGATGGAGAAGGTATGCCAACTAATCGTGGAATTATTTCTCCTAGAACAATGGAATGGATTGGAACTTGTAGCCATTTAGCCAAAGAAAAAGGGGCACAAATTATTACTATAATGCATCATAATTTATTAAAACATAGTGAAAGAATGACCGATGGTAACACTTTGGAAAATAGTGGTGAAGCAATTTCATTATTTAGTGAATTGGATTTAAATATAGTATTAAGTGGCCATATACATATACAAAATATAGCTACAAATGAAATTGAAAATAATCTTATTACAGAAATTGTTACTAGCTCGCTAGCTGTCTATCCCCAACAATACGGGGTGATTGATTATTCAAAGACCAATGGCTTTAACTACAAGACAGCTAAGGTCAAAGTAGATAATTGGGCCCAAGAACAAAAACTGCAAGATAATAATCTGTTAAATTTTGAAGAATATTCTAAGGATATCTTTTATAATAGACCTTATTCTAGAGCATATGCTGCTCTAATAGAAGATGGTGGATATGAAGAAAGTGAAATGGATCAAATGTCTAAATTAGTAGCTAGATTAAATTTAGCATACTTTGAAGGCAATGTTTTTAATATTAAAGACGAAATGAAAGCATCTCCCACTTATAAGTTAATACTAGATACAAGTAGCGATTACGTTTATGATTTCGTATATAGTATGATGATGAGTGGTAATAAAGACAATTCTAGCATCCATATTCCAATCAAATAAAACACTGGGGACTGTCCCCAGTGTTTTGGTTTTATAGTAAATCTTGTCCTTCGTCCCAGTTTATTGGACAAAGTCCGCCGGTTTGAAGGGCTTTTAATACTCTTAGTGTTTCATCTACACTTCTTCCTACATCTAAATCATGAACTGTTAAATATCTTATAATCCCTTCTGGGTCTATAATAAATAATCCTCTCAGGGCTATACCTTCTTCTTCGATTAAAACTCCATAATCTCTAGATACTTCTTTGGTCATATCTGAAGCCATAGGGAAGTTTACTTGACCTAAACCTGATTCTATCCAAGCTTTATGGGAGTGTTCACTG
>CAZAGS010000103.1:0-5868 GCA_964484955.1 uncultured Tissierellaceae bacterium | reverse complement strand
TTGCTGTTAATAACTCTAGCCAATATTGTGTTTCACTAGCCTCTTTTAGAGATGTTGTCATTTTATATATAAAATCATTTTTGCTAAATGCAAATCTTGCTTCTCTGATGTTAGCCCCAATACTAGTGCCACTTCTTAATATTTGATTCGACATTATATATTCTTTTTTTTCATTATTTAGGTATTTGCAAAGGTTTATTATTCTAATGGCAAAGTCCTTACTTTTATCCAGCAAAATACTTTCCTTCATTTAATCCCTCTTCTTTTTGTTTTAGTTATTCACTATTCACTATTACTTATTCACTGTCTTATGCGTAAAGTTCAGTGAATAACTTTCTTAATGTATCTGATTCTCTCATTATGTTCAGTGATATTGCTGCGTGGTCTTTGGTGTATCCGTTTCCTACTATCATGGTTACGTCTTTACCTACTCCTTCTGCTCCAAGTGCTGCTTTTGTGAAACTTGTGGCCATGCTGAAGAAGTATACTATTCCTCCATCTTTGGTCATTAGTATACTTGACATTTCTGTGTTAGGGATATTAACAACATTAATAACTACATCTGCCATTTCTCCATTTGTAGCTTCTTTTATCTTTTCAAGTAATTCTACAGCATTTGTTGCATTAGCCTTAATATAAACATCTGCTAAATTTGCTGCCTTTACTCTATCTATAGTTTTATCTCTTGATCCTATGCATATAACTTTTCCTGTAACTCCTGCTCTTTTTTTAGCTTCATACAAGCAAAGCATTCCTGATTTTCCAGTACCACCTAATACAACTACTGTATCTCCAGGACGAACTAATTTTGCTGTTTGTGCTGGTGCACCTGCTACGTCTAATACTGATAGGGCTAAGTTTTCTGGTAAGTCATCTGGTAATACTGCATAGATTCCAGATTCAAATAAAATTGCCTTGCCTTTTATATCAACTTGGTCTACTTCTGGTCTGATTTCTAAGAATTCATCAATTCTAAGTGGTGTTAAGGATAGAGATACTAATGTAGCAATTTTGTCTCCTACTTTTAAGTCTGTCTTGCCTTCTAATGCTGGTCCGATTTTTTCTATTGTACCTATTAGCATTCCACCGGATCCAGTAACAGGATTTTGATGCTTGCCTTTAGATTCTACAATGCCTCTCATTATCTTTTTAATCTCTTCTAAGTCACCTTCTGCTTGCTCTTTTATTTGAGTAAAGCTAGCTGAATCAACATTTAGAGTTTGTACATCAATTAAAATCTCGTTATCATATATTTCCATATTATTGTCTATCTTCAAGGCCGGTTGTGGTAAAACTCCTTCTGGCTCAATAACCCTATGTGTTCCATAAGGACATCCTTTTTTAAATTCCATATGTATTCCTCCTTTATATTATAAAACTTATCCACTTATATTATTGCAAGAATTGTGCCAAGATTGGCCCGAGTTTATAAATGGCTCAGTGGTGGGATTTGTTATTAGGGATTATTGTGGGAAAAGGTTTTACTGCCTGGTTTTGGGCAGCTAGCAGATAATAAGGAACAGTTAACAGTTAAATTCAAAAGAGGAGATTCTCACGCTTCGCTCATAATGACGACGACATTTCGGATTTCTGTCATCCTGAGACGGACAGTATTATAAATGCTTTCGAAGGATCTCCTCTTTAAATCTTTTAATCTTTTCCTTGTTACCTATTACTTGTTACCTATTCCCTGTTTCTTAATCTTATACTGCAGTGTCTGTCTTGGGATTTGCAGCAGGTCTGCTGCGTGGGTTATATTGTTTTCGGTTCTTCTTAGGGCGTCTTTGATCAATTCTTGTTCTTTGTTGTCTAAGATTTCTATTAAAGATAGTTTTTCCTCTGTTTTAGTTCCATTCATGGTCTTAAATTTTGCTGGGATATGTTCTTCTTCTATGATTTTCATATCATTTATACTCATTATTCCTTCTATTAAATGTTCTAGTTCTCGAACATTTCCTTCCCATTTATAATCCTGGAATATATTTAAGACTTTATTTGATAGTCCATTTACCTTTTTATTTAACTTTTTATTAAATTTGCTAATAAAGAAGTTTGCCAATATTGGTATGTCATCTTTTCTTTCCCTTAATGTAGGGATTTGGAAGCTTACTACATTTAATCTATGGTAGAGGTCCAGTCTTAGTTGATTTCTTTCAATGGCTTCTTCTGGTGAAATATTAGTGGCAGCTATTATTCTTAAATCTATATGGATTGTATTGGTTGCACCTACTCGTCTAATATTTCCATCTTGTATTACCCTTAGTAACTTTGATTGCAATTCCAATGGCATGGAGTTAATTTCATCTAAAAATAATGTACCACCTCTAGCTAATTCAAAGAGCCCCGGCCTATCTTCAGCTCCAGTAAATCCTCCTTTAGTAGTTCCAAATAGGATTCCTTCTAGTAGTGTTGCAGGCAAAGCTGCACAGTTTTGAGCTATGAAAGGTTTGTATTTTCTTTTGCTAGCATTGTGTATGGCATGTACAAATAACTCTTTTCCAGTTCCTGTATCACCTGATATAAGCACAGATACATCGGTTTCAGCAGCTTTAATTGCTATATCTTTTAATCTTAAGATTTCTTTGTTTTGGCCTATTATATCATCTATAGTGTACTTTGCATTTTCTTTTGATTTGTTAGCTGACTTATCAGTTTTGCTGGTATATAACTCATTTTGTAGGTCTACTATTTTCTCAGACATTTCTCTAACAGTGGTTATATCCTTAGATATTTCTATGGCACCTACAGTTTTTCCATTACTCATTATAGGGATAGATGAATTTATTGTAGTTATCTTTTCTCCTTTATAATTTAGAAAGGTTTGCTCTCTTTTAAATATTGGCTTGCCTGTACGAATTACTGTAAGCAAGGTAGAAGTTTGTTCTGTTAGTGATGGATATATTTCTAAAAGATGCCTTCCCACAGCCCTTTCACTTTCCACTCCATCAATTCCTTCTGCAAAGATATTGTAATAAACTATTTTACCCTTTTCATCAATAATATGTATTCCTTCTTCTAGGTAATCTAAGATTTCAAGGATGTTTTCTTTAAAAAATAAATCTTTCATAGCAATCCCCCTTAGTGCTCAATATTAGGCAGTCAGTGCATAAATATGGGCAGTTGGTGTTTGTTTTAAGTATAACTTGAAACTATTGCGAAATCAAGAGATAAATTAGTTTAAAATTCACAGTTCACAATTCACAGTGCACAATTTAAAGTTAAGGTCAAAAGCAAAAAGGAGATTCCCTGGCCGGCTCGGAATGACAAAAACATTAGTCATCCTGAGCCAAGCATAAGGATCTCCTCTCCTAATCTTTTAATTGTGCACTGTGAATTGTGCATTGTAAATTATCTTTAAAATGTTAGTGTTCCATTTTCATTCTTGATTATTTGTAAAATTTGTTCTTCTTGACCAGTTTGACTATTTATATATACTATAAAATCTGAATCTTGATATTTTCCTTTAAATTCGTAACATAGAATTTCCTCTTTTCCCTTTGGTATTAGGGCTAGTCTTATGGAATCTATATTAAAATTAGTTTTAATCCTTGATTGTGCTTCTTTTTCATCTATAGTTGGCATTTCAATATTTCTATCTTGGTGATTTAAATAATATGCAGATGCATCAAAACCTACTACTTCTCCAGTATCTAAGGCTATCTTAACTTTTACTAAATCTGGATAAATAGTAATATTATCTTTTTTATATGCAAAGTTATATAAAATTGTTCCATCATATCTTAAGGAATAATTTGGCTCCATACTATCGAAGCCTTTACTTTTTAGATATTCTAAAGCTTTTGCCTGGCCTTCCTCAACAGATAAGGTGGCATTAGTAATAGGTCTAGGGTTTGCCATCCATAGAACTTTTCCACCTTTTTTAGAAACCCCTAGATAGACAGCTAAATCTTTTTGTTGGTTTTCAGGGAATATATGAAATGTATGGGCTGGTATTCTCATTTCATCCATATTTTCTCCTTCTTCAAAGGCTTCCATGTTTTTTACTTTATCTGCTCCAAAAAATTCTTTAGCCACTTCCCTGGCTTCATTTACATTTACATCTTTGTTTTCTAATCCTACTGGTTTTCTATTTATCATTTGCTCAGAAAAAGGTCCATCATAAATTAATTCAGCTGATTGACTTACGTGGTCCTCTACACCAACCAAACTTGTTTGAAATACTCGTGTATTAGCTTGATCTAACTCTTCAGTTTCATTTTTAATTGATAATAGAAAATTAGATTCCATCATACTGGCTTGTAAATTTGCTAATTCAGAGTTGAAGATTGCTGAATTGTCTCTTAGTCCTGTTAATTGTTCTCTTTGTTCTGGAGTAATGTCTATACCATCTAAATGCTTTTGTATTAAAAAGTAACTATAATCTGCTGCCTGTGTTAAAAATGTCTCTGTTTTTGCGGTTTCATTATGTGACATAGGCATTTGACCTAATTTATCTCTAGCTGAATTAGCATCACTCATTATTGCGGAAAATATTAGAATGTTTCGCTCTTTTGATGAAGCCACTAGAGCTTTGGATAAATTTACCTGAACATTTTCAACATGCTTTTTGATATCAAAGAATAATCTTTGATAGTGATTTTCTAGAGTGACTTCGTGTTGTGCTTTTATAGTATATTGATTATAGCCCCATACTATAGAAACTATTAGGAGTAAAATCAAGACTCCTGGAGCTATCCAATTGTTTTTTCTCATAATCCCACCTCCTATATTCCAAACCAGTGCTTACCAATTTTTAATGTAACTTTCCTAGACCAAATCCACTTACTAGTAGCTGTGACTGGATTCCAATAATATAGGGTTCCGTAGGTTGGGTCCCATCCATTTAGAGCATCCCTAGCAGCTTTTAAAGAATCTTTATTTGGTGTTAGGTTGATTTGTCCATCAGCCACTGCAGTAAAGGCTAAGGGTTGGTATATTACCCCGGCTATGGTGTTTGGGAATTGTGGACTTCTGACCCTATTTAAAACTACCGCAGCTACTGCAACTTTTCCAACATAAGGTTCCCCTCTTGCTTCTCCATGTATTGCTCTTGCTAAAAGGTATTCATCTGATTTTTGGTTAATTCCTGCATCTGGAGCTGAAGATGCTGTAGTAGCTATACCTAATGCCTTTGCAGTGGATGGTCCCACTATTCCATCAACATTTAGTCCATTCTTTTCTTGAAAACGTCTAATGGCCCTGTATGTGGCTGCACCATATATACCATCTACTCCTCCATCGTAGTATCCCCATCTTTTCAATTTGTCCTGAACAACCCTAACATCTTCACCTTGATTACCCCAATAAATAGTTCTAGGAGCAAAATATTGGCTATATTTAGAAGCTCCTGTTTTCAGTAAATTATTAGGTTCATAGAATTGTATAAAACTTAAGACCACTAAGGTTAAAACTATAGTGATTACAGTAAATTTTCTATATTTCAAATTTTTATCCTCCTTCATAATATATTTATCTTATTTTTTGTAAAAAGCAGAAAATTATACATGAATTAGAAAATAAAGATTTGAATTAATTCACAATGCACAATTCACAATGCACAATTTTAAATCAAAAGATTTAATTAAACAAAAACTCAAAAGAGAAGATTCCTGGCAAGCTGGGAATGACAACACTTATTGTCGTTCTGAGCATAGCGTGAGAACCTCCTCTTTTACTAATAATCCATTAATATCATATTATTGAACGGAACGACCAGGGCGTCGCTCCCTACATTTTTCCTTTTTGCTTTTTCTTTTTCTTCCAATTGTCCATTGTCAATTGTCAATTGTGAATTTGATTTCTTCTTTTTAAAAAATTCTCCAATAGCAGATTTTAAAATAAGTGGTGGGTTAGCTTCTTGGATATATT
>CAZAGS010000102.1:0-5953 GCA_964484955.1 uncultured Tissierellaceae bacterium | reverse complement strand
TTAAAATAAAAATTTAATCTATAAACTCTATTCCAACTAATTCCATTAAATGTCTAGCATTAGTGGATGTGGATCTGCCTTCTTTTAATTTATAGTCAAAGGAGATTTTGCCATCTACATAGTCTTCAGCAAAATGATAGTTTTTTATCCTCCCATATTTATCTAATTCACATAAGTCGAAATCGTGAGTGGTAATAGCTCCAATTAAGCCATACTTGTTTAAGTTCAATAAGACATTTTTAGCACCTAAAATTCTATCTTTTGAATTTGTTCCATTAAATATTTCATCTATTAAAAACAAAGTATTAGGATTAGATAGCCCAAAGTCTAGAATCTTTTTAATTCTTAAAAGTTCTGCATAGAAAGTAGAAATTTTATTTTTTAAATCATCTGTAACTCTCATTGAAGTATAAACGTTCATTATGGGACTGGAAAACTCCTTTGCTAAAGTTACACTACCAGCATTTAAAAGAACTAAGTTAATTCCTAAAGTTCTTAAGAAGGTAGTTTTACCACTCATGTTAGAACCTGTTATAATAAGTATGTTATCTTTTATAGCAATATTATTATCTATTCTTTCTTCTATTTGGATTAATGGATGTCCACAGGCCTTGGCTATAATATCTTTGCCATCTTCTATAATAGGGTAAGATATATTTTCTTCTATTTGTAGTAAAACGGAGAGACTGGCAAGAGATTGAAATGTCCCTATGGATTCTATCCAAAGTCTTACTTGCTTACCGTATTTGTTTTTCCAACTTTCTAGTGCAATAACAGACCTATAATCCCATAAAAACAATATATTAAGTATAAGATATATGACTCCGCTATGTTTGATATTGATTCTCTCCGAGATCATATCCAATTTCTTAATGGCCTTAATAGCGCTAACACCAGTGAATAAAGAATCCTTTTCTGCTTGCAAAAGAGGACTTTTAAAACTTTCTTCCTCAATAACCTTTAATAACCCCAAATATACTTCTAAGTTATTTTTAGAAGATCCAACCTTTTCTAAAATCTTATCATTCTTCTTCCAGCCAATAAACCAAATTGTAACTTGAATTAATAGTAAGATGAATGGCACTATAAATAGGGATTTAATTTGAAAGGTGAAGATTAGACCAGATAGGCCTAAGACTAATAGAGGAAATATACCTATTAGTAACTTTACTTTATCATTGTAAGTAGCTTTGCTAGTATCTTCAAAATACCTTATTAAATCCCCAGGACTTTGCATCTTGGTTTTCATACTGGCAAACTCTAAATTTTGCATGAAATCTAATTTAGAACCAAGTTCCCTAATAGCATCTTGTCGCTTTAATATCTGTTCTTTATCGTATCGTATTTTAAGTAAATCATCAGATAATACTTTCCTACCAATATAATTGTGGGATAGATTTATTCTTTGGAACAAGGAAGCCTTTCCAATTATATCTAAATCATTGGAATAGGCATGGGTTTTATCCCCAAATTCCTCCCCAGAATCAGAAAACTTTATCCAGTTACCATTTATTCTATCAAGATATTTATTATTAATTAGAATTAATCCTTCAGCAAACTTCAGATTACTTTTTAGTTTATTATGATAAACAACCAAGGCCATTAAAACCATAATATTTATTAAAAATAAATACAAAAATGGACTACTATAGGCTGTTTTTACATATCTATATCCAACAAAAATCAATAGCAAGAAAATTAAAAGTCTTATAGTAGCTATTGTATTAATGGATTTCTCTAATCTGCTTTTTATTTTATCCGTTTTTTCTATTCTAGAAAGGAATTTATCCTCTATCATATTCTCACCCTTATTTAATAGTCATATAGATATAATACCACAAAAATTTGCCTGTTTTCACATCAAAGTAAAAAAGGCTTCTAAAGAAACCTTTTTACTTATCTAAATCATATTTTTTAATTAAAGCCCTAGCTCCAAAGAATGTTAATAGGAGTAAAAGCCAGCTCTTGTTTTGTCTTCTTCTTTTTCTAAACATATAAATCATCCTCTCTAAATTATCTTCTCTTAAGTGCCTTTACTACAGCTAAAAGTATTATGGATCCTAAAAGTGCTACAAATAATGAGTAAAGATTAACTCCATAAGCACCTGATTTACCTAAACTACCCATTATAAATCCACCTATAATTGAACCAATAATACCAACAAATATATTTGCTAATGCTCCCATAGATTTATTAGTGTTCATCATCTTACTTGCTAGCCAACCTGCTAAGCCTCCAATAATAATGTAAGCAAAAAATCCCATAATAAGCCTCCTTTTAAATACTAATCTATAATATATTATGCTCTATGTATTATTAATACCCCTTTTTCTAAAAATAAGCACAATTTTATAAATTAGTTGGATAATTAAAGATTTGGGTAATAATAATATAAGAGGTGAAATAGATGAAGATAACAACTTTAATAGAAAACAAATTAGGTGAAGATCAGGATCTGCATAATGAACACGGTCTATCAATATATATAGAAGTAGACAATAAAAACATGCTATTTGATACTGGTCAAAGTGGCAGTTTCATAGAAAACGCAAAAGATTTAAATGTTGACCTAAAAAGCCTAGATTATGTAGCAATTAGTCATGGACATTATGACCATAGTGGAGGTCTGGAAAAGCTTATAAATCATATTAAACCGAAATTTGAATTATATGTGGGAGAGGGATTTTTCAACTCTAAGTATAGTTTAAGGGAAGATGGGGATTATCAGTTTACAGGAAACCCTTTTAATCCCAATCTTCTCTTAGATAATAATGTCCCCATACATTATGTAACAAAAGATATAACATATTTAACAGACCATCTTATGATATTCACAAATTTTAATAGAAACGATGAATTCGAAAATACAAATGAAACTATGTTTTTAAAAGAGGGTGAGGACTATATTAAGGATGAATTTTTAGAAGAAATTACTTTAGGTATAAAGACTGATAAGGGTTTAGTAGTTATAGTAGGATGTTCTCATGTTGGAGTAGTTAATATAGTGGATACCATTATAGAAAGAACTGGCATGCCTATATATGCATTAATAGGAGGAACTCATTTAGTTAAAGAAGACGATGAAAAAATCAATAAAGTAATTGATTACTTAAGAACACAAGAAATCAGCCTTCTAGGGGCTTGTCATTGTACAGGCAAACAGGGGGAAACTATGTTACAACAACAACTAGAGGAAAACTTCATAAACAATAACACTGGTGATGTATTATATTTTTAGAATTAAATAAATTGGGTAGATATAAGGAGATAGGTTAACTAATTAAAGGGAGAGATGACAATGACATTTATTATTTTAATTGTAATTTTAGTAGTTATTGGATTTTGGGTAATGAGCACCTATAACTCATTAATCACATTAAGGGAAAGAGTAGACAATGCTAAGGCACAAATAGCTACTCAAATTGAATCAAGATGGGATGCTCTTAAAAGTCTAATAGAAGCAACCAAACAATATTCAAAGCATGAAGCAGAAGTGTTGGAAAGTGTAACAGAAAAAAGGGCAAGTATAGGCCAGAACTCTAGTATTAGTCAAATAGAAAATGCAGAACAACAATTTAATAATGTTCTTGGTAGACTAATTGCAGTATCAGAAAGCTATCCTGATTTAAAGGCTAGTTCAGTTTATCAGACTACTATGGCTAGTGTTAATAAGTATGAAGATAATGTAAGAAGTTCAAGAATGATTTACAATGATATAGTTACCAGATTTAATAGAGCAATAAAAATGTTCCCTGGTAGTATTATAGCTGGAATATTTAAGTTTGAAGCAAGAGACTACTTCCAAGGAACTGATACCAAACAAGATATGCCTAGTTGGGAATAAAAACAAATTATTGAGGTGAGAGTATGATCAAGAATAGATATAAACTACTATATTTTCTTGTTATATTACTATTTGTATTTAGTATGGGAAATGTCTATGCTGCAGATCATAGACTTGAATCTCAGGACATAGAAGTATTTATAAATCCAGATGGTAGTGCAAGAATCAAAGAGCATAGAATAGCTAACTTAGTAGAAGGAACCGAAAGTTATATAGTAATAGAAAATTTAGGTATATCTAAAATAAAGGATTTTGTAGTATATGAAAATGGTATTCAATTTCAAAATGATGATAATTGGAATATTAAGGCATCTAGAGAAAACAAAGCCAATAAAAGTGGTATTATAAAAACATCTACTGGATATGAATTAAGCTGGGGTATTGGAGATTATGGAAAACATGAATATGATTTGGAATATACAATTACAAACTTTGTAGAGCAACTAAATGACAGTCAAATGGTATTTTGGCAATTCGTAAATCCTGGCACAAATATTCCACCAGAAAGAGTAAAAGTTACCATAAGAAGTGACCAGCCATTTACAGAAGAAAATCAAAAGATATGGGCCTTTGGATTTGCGGGAGATATAGTATTTAAGGATGGAAGCGTTGTAGCCACAAGTAATAGGGCTCTTTCAAGGAATGATAATGTAACAATACTTGTAAAATTACCAGATGGAATGTTTACTACTGAGAAAACTAGAAATCAAAGTTTTCAAGACATTCAAGACCAAGCCTTTGTAGGAAGTGACTATGACCAGGGAGTACAACAAGATGGTGGCTTTACAGATAAACCATCAAGAGTAAATCCTATTGCTAGACTTTTTCAAATAATTTCAAGAATGGGCTTTGGGATTTTTATTATACTTTTTGCATTTATATTTGGAAAAACAACTAAAACTAGCAATAAAACGCCAAAGAAGTTTGTGAGACAATTTAAGGAAGAATACTATAGAGATTATCCATATGAGTCAAATTTTTTAGACATTTATTATATTCCATACATGATGGGGTCTGCTAATTTTGAAAATCTTCTAACTGGGTTTATTTTAAAGTGGATAAATGAAGATAGAATTATTACTGTTGAAGAAGAAGTAGGTTGGATATTTAAAAAGGATTCTACAAATCTTAAGTTTATAAATACAAGCCAATTACAAAATCCATATGAAAATCAATTATTTTTAATGATGTTAGCAGCAGCTGGCTCCAATGAAATCTTGGAAGAAAAAGAATTTACTAAATGGGCCAGATCAAATTATAGTAAAATAGACCGCTGGGAAAAAGAAGTTAATGAATATAGTAAAAAGAAACTTGAGGCTTTGGGATATTTAAATATAATTGACAAGAAAATACTATTCTTTACAGTTCCTGACTATCAGTTGACAGAGCGAGGTAAAGAATTAGAAGCTAATATATATAAATATATTAATTATCTAAATGATTTTTCTTTATTAAATGAACATGAAGCAGTAAACGTAAGAATCTGGGACAATATAATGATATGGGCAGGATTTTTAGGTCTTACAGAAGTTGTAGCAAAACAATTTGAAAAACTTTATCCAAATTATACACAAGAAACAGTATATAGAGGAAATTCAATATACCTTACTAGCCATTTAGCTAGAAATATTTCAACTGCCAAAGTCCAGGCTGCTAGAAGTAGTGGATCTGGAGGGTCTTCCAGTATGGGAGGCGGAGGCGGCTTCTCTGGCGGCGGAAGCGGCGGAGGTACAAGATAATTAAAAGATAAATCCAAGGAGGGATTGTATTGAGAAAAATTGCTTTCTTCCCATTTAAAGGGGACAAGATGTGCTTTGTTCATGTACTTATTAATGCAATAGATTTACATGAGAAAGGTATAGAAAGTAAGATAATCATGGAAGGTGAAGCTGTTACCCTAATTCAGATGCTAGATGCAGAAGAAAACAAGCTATATTTAAAGGCTAGAGAATTAGGCCTATTCGATAGTATATGTAAAGCTTGCTCATCTCAAATGGGTGTACTAGATTACAATGAAAAGTCAGGTATACCAGTTAAAGGAAATGCTCTGGGCCATCCGGCTATGTTTGATTATATTAATGATGGCTATGAAATAATTACTTTATAAA
>CAZAGS010000101.1:4144-6003 GCA_964484955.1 uncultured Tissierellaceae bacterium | reverse complement strand
ATCAAACAGTAGAAGGGCTAGCAACTACAAAAAGTGGATATGACCTATTACAGAAACTAGAAAAAGAGAATAAAATCAATATAAAAGAACAAGCTTTCTTATTTAATGAATTATATGATGTATTATATAAGGGAAAAGATGTAAAAGAAGCTATAGCAAATTATTGGGCAAGTAAATAGTTAAAAGAGGAGGGTACCCTCCTCTTTTAACTATTTATAGGCTATAATATCAGCATTAGCAATGTATTGTTTTATACTTAAACCATATCCCCATTTTCTAGCATATTCATCTGTAACTTCATTTAATTCAATATCAATATCTCTAAATCCTATATTTTCAAGCATATTTTGTATCTCTTCCAGAGAGATTGCTCCACCTACTCAGGTTCCATGAACTTTTGGATCTTCTTTTATTTCTTGAGGTAGACTTTCTTTTAATACTATATCTGAAAGACTTATTCTTCCATCCATTTTTAATACTCTATAAATTTCACTATAGACTTGTTTCTTGTTAGTAGACAAATTAATGACACAGTTTGACATCAATAAATCTAAAGTATTATCTCCAATAGGTAGATATTCGATTTCACCTAATCTAAATTCTGTGTTTTTAAAGTTTCTCTTACTTGCTATTTCCCTAGCCTTTTCAAGCATCTTATAGTTGTTATCAATCCCTATAACAAGGCCTAATTCACCTACAGATTTGGATGCTAAAAATACGTCCATACCCTTGCCACAGCCAAGGTCCCCTACAACTTCTCCCAATTGTGGTTTTCCTCTTTCTTTAGGATTACCGCATCCCAGGCCTAGTTGGGCTTCCTTAGGAATACTTTTTAAATCCTCTTCACTATATCCTAGGGAACGGTTCAATTTGTCTATATCACCTTCTACTTTTACTTCCTTTTTTGCTACATCATCATAAAATTCATTTATAGATTTTCTAATATTTTCTTTATCCATAAGGGTCTCCTTTCATCAATGCTATTTTAATTTAATCCTCTTCCATTTTCCAGTTCTGTATCTAAGGCCTATACCTATCCATCGAATTATTTGGTCAGATAGCATGGCAATCCAAGCTCCAATTAATCCTAAGCCAACTATTTTGATAAGTATATAGGCAATACCAAGCCTTATAATTATAACACCTATCATTGTAACAATCAAAGTGGATACAGTGTCTCCAGCACCTCTTAAACCACCTGATATTGCAAAGGCAGAGGCTTGAAAGGGTTGAATAATTGCAATTACTTTCATAATATTCCCTGACATCTGGATGATTGCTGGGTCTTCAGTATATAATCCTACAATTTTCGGGCCAAAGAAATAAAATAAGAGGCCAAAAAATACTGATGATAATAATGCTAGTCTGTTGGTTTCTTTAATAAATGTTTCTGCCCTATCCACTCTTTCTTGACCAAGAGACTTGCCTACCAAGGTAGATGCTGCTATACCAAAGGATTGACCAGGTGCAAAAGACAGACTTATAATATTTGAAGCAATTTGATGAGTTGCATATGCTACAGTCCCAAGGCCAGAGACTATTCTTATAAACATTATAACTCCTAGTCTAAATCCTACTTGTTCTAATGCTGCAGGACCTCCTACCTTAAAAAGGTTTTGTAAAATAGGCCTATTAAACTTAAAACCTTTAGCTAAATCTAATTTAACTACATGAGACCTATTTAAGAGTATTACTAATAATATTATAAATGCTACAACATGGGATAAGGAAGTAGATATTCCGGCTCCTGTAACACCCAAAGCTGGCAATCCAAGCTTACCAAAAATTAAGATATAATTTCCACCTACATTTAATAAATTAACAAATATATTAATTATCATTGGTGTTCTAGTATCTCC
>CAZAGS010000101.1:0-4044 GCA_964484955.1 uncultured Tissierellaceae bacterium | reverse complement strand
TATCTGGATATCATTGTAGTACCACCAGTACTTATAGCTTGGGCCATAGCTATACCTATAAACATGACTTGATTGGTTATACCAGTTGCAGCAATTGATGGTGTAGTAACGCTAGGAAGGCCGCTATTACCAACCATCATCATATCCACCATTCCAAAGAGGCTACTTATTAGTAGTTCTAGAAATACAGGTATTGTTAATTTAATAGTTTCTTTTCGGTAAGAATTTAAACTATGTTTTTCATTCAATATATCACCTCTAAAGCTTTACATTTGACTTACCTTTATACTATACCCAATCATATGTAAAACTAAAGTGTAATTCCAGGCCAATGGATTAAAAAGTCCTTAAAAACTTCAACTACAGGAGATAAGGTTCTATTTTTATTATAAACAAAATAAAAATTCCGTTTTAACTCTAAGTCTTTAACTCTTACATATTTAATTAGCCTGAGATCTATTTCATTTTGAATAGATAGTTTAGAAATAAAACTAACTCCTAACTCTAGCTCAATCATTTTTTTAATCATTTTGTCACTGTCTATTAAGGAGACAATATTTAAATCATCCAGGCTTATACCTTGATCATTAAGACATTGTTCTACTAATAGTCTTGTTCCAGAACCTTCATTTCTAAAAATAAAGTTTTCTCTAAATAGAATATCCAAATCTACTAAGTCATTGTTATCCATTGGATAGGTCATATTATTATGTACTGCTAAAACAAGTTCATCTTCATAGAAGTCTACATATTCAAGCATTCTAGAATTATATTTTGCACCCACAAGACCAAAATTTAGCTTGCCATCTAAAATATCATCTACTATATCCTTTGAATTTTTATTAGTTACAGAAAAAGTAACTTGGGGATATAATTTTGTGAAATCTCTAATTATGTAAGGTAAAATATATTGCTCTGGAATAGAACTAGCATTTATCTGGATTAGACCTTCAATTCTATCCTTTTGAATCATAATATCAAATTTGGCCTTATCTCTAATATTAATAAGGTCTTCAGCATATTTATAAAGGAGTTTTCCAGAGTCTGTTAAGGTAATAGTTTTACTTTTTCTATCTAAAAGAGTAGTCGATAGCTCATTTTCTAAATTTTGAATATTATTGCTGATAGTTGGCTGAGTTAGATATAATTCTTTAGCAGCCTTTGAAAAGCTCTTATGTTTTACAACGCTTAAAAAGCTTTCTAATTGATTAAATTCCAAAATTCCACCACCCTTTATCATAAATTTTTTTATATAATTACTTAACTATTATATTGTAGTAGATAGCTTTGTGCAATAACTATAGACACTGCATCTAGAGCTGAATTACATACATGTTCATTTTCTTCGATATATTCCATTGAAAAACGAATAGCATCTTCATAATTAGAAATTAAATCAAATTGTTTAACTACCTCTATAGCCTCTTCTTCAAACATCCAACTAACAAGATCATAGATATTGTGGAAATGATAATAAAAAGTCTTTCTATTAACGGTAGTTGCTCTATTTTCCATAAAAATCCCTCTATATGTAATATACAAGTGTCCACCTAATATGTCAATATTTGTTCATCAATATTACTATTTTGTCCGGTTATGGGACACTTGTACTGTCTTTAACCATTGTCTTAACTTAGAGGTCTAAATATAATATATGGAGTGAAGAATTAACATGGTTTTTATTCTATTACTGAGTATTAAATTTTAGGGGGTAAATATGGAAAAGACATATAGATGGATATTAAAACATAAGTGATTCATTATTATATTATTTACTATTAGTTGTATAGCTAGTGCATTTTTACAATCACGAGTTATTGTAAATTATGATATGAGTGATTATCTTCTAGATAATAGTCCATCTACAAATGCAATTAATATTATGGAAGATGAGTTTGATGGAGGAGTACCAAATGCAAGAATTATGATAAATAACTTCTCCATTGTAGAAGGATTAGAGTATAAAGAAAAGTTTTTACCTTTTGCAATTTGGATTGTTAGTATTCTAGTCCATATAGGATTAATGGTCAAGTTTACTATGGATTACATATTAAAATATTTGGTAATATTTGAGGAGATTCTTGCTATTTTAATGGTTTTGTATGTACTATTGAAATATATTGAATTTTTAAGTATTTCTGTAGAGATAGAGTTTGTAAAAACACAAAATGACTAGCTATTGTAGCTAGTCATTTATCATAATAATTATACTTCTAAACCATGTATATCAAAATCTTTATCTGCCATATCAGAGGCAGATTTTGCAAGTTCTATTTGGATAGAATCTCCTTTTATTTTAGCATCTTTGTCAATGTAAACAATAATGCCATCTACTTCATACTTATTAAATTTTTCAGGAACCACCGGTTCCCTTAGCTTTACAAAAATATCTAGCCTAGGACTTCAACAACTGGTCATCATTTTAGTGTATATATTAATAGTTTTGCTTCCTCTCATCCTTAGATGATCCTTAACTTCTTGGCTAATACTAATATTCAACAAATTCACCCCGAACCCTCCCTCACTTAAAAATATAAAATAGTATATGGTAATAACAATAATTTGTAAATTGTACTGGTGTAACAATTATGGGCCTAAGTTGTAATAGTGGGATCGAACCACAGACTTTGCCCCCAAGTCACCCATAATTTTGTAGCCTATACTCACTTTTATATTTTTTAAGCTAGCAACTTTCTAAATTAAATCTATATTCCAGTTCAATCCTTGTATCTTTGTATCCAGCTCTCTATACTCTTTAGATAATTTATCTGCTTCTTTTTGAAATTTCTTTATATCTATAACGCTTACATATTTGATTTCTGTTCTAGAATATCTGTCTTGTTTATCACTAGCTCGTTCAGCTGCAGTAGATAAAATAGATCTTTTAGCTAATAGAGCATCTCTTTCTACTAGAACTTCTGAAAGCATCATAGTCTCATTAAATGGAGTATTGTTATTAGTTCTATTAATTGCTTTAATAAGAGTAGTTAATTCTTTTTGTAAAGACATAAACTCCTTTAATAAGATATCTGGATCTTCACTTGGTAATTCTCCTTCTTGAGTTAAAACATTATTATATAATCTGCTTCTTATTTGTTCCATTCTCTTTTGTATATCCGCTCTCAAAATTAAAGCTTCAGCTAATTTCATAAAATCCCTCCTAAGCTAATTATATCATAATATAAAAAGTAAATGGGATTATGTAGTAATATATCTTTAAAATCATTTTAATAAAGATTATTAGTTGATAGCCAAGTAGCAATAAGGGTACTAATAAAATAACTGATTATTTGTATGAATTTCATTTCCAGGATCTACAGGGCTAGTAGGTATATTTAACTCTGGGTGTAAATTGTTAGCCTTCATTTGATTTTCACGAGAATCACCAATAGGTAAGTTTAAATCAACATCTTCAATATTAATATTCAATGATTTTGCAACCCCTTTACCATATTCAGGATCAGCCATATAGCAATGATAAATATGTCTGTGTTTAATCTGAAGAGTTGAGTCCCCCATATTTCGGGCAGTATTATGGAAAAGTACTTGTTGTTGGTCACAGGTCATATTCTATTTGTGCAAAATAGTTATCAGGATTTTGATTTAGTTCAAATTCTCCTACAGGTATAAGAGGATAGTCTTCTTTAAGCCACATTTTGGTTAAATCAAAAGGATTATTTTCCATAGCATCAGCTTGCTCTTCAGTCATAATTTGTACATACATTTTCCACTTAGGATAAATCCCTTTTTCAATAGCTTCATACAAATCCCTTTGATGAGATTCTCTATCCATTCCTACTACTATCTTTGCTTCTTGATCTGTTAGGTTTAGTATACCTTGTTGAGATCTAAAATGAAATTTAACCCATACTCGTTTATTTTCATCATTAATAAAACTGTATGCGTGAGAGCTAAATCCATGCATATGCCTATAGGAGGATGGAATACCTCTATCACCCATAATAATTGTAACTTGTAAAAGTGATTCCGGTAAGGAAGACCAAAAATCCCAGTTAGTATTTGGACTTCTCATATTAGTGCGAG
>CAZAGS010000100.1:2601-6007 GCA_964484955.1 uncultured Tissierellaceae bacterium | reverse complement strand
TTTGTAATTGTGAACTGTGAATTGTGAATCGTGAATTGAATAAGGGAGGTTTTATTGTGAAGATAGGTATTGGTAGTGATCATGGTGGTTTTGAATTAAAGGAAATTATTAAGGAGCACTTTTCTAGTGATGAGATAGAATTTATAGATTATGGTACTTATTCAACTGAATCTGTAGATTATCCTGACTTTGGGAAGAAGACTGCTGAGGCTGTTGTAAGTGGTGAAGTTGATCGAGCTATTGTTATATGTGGTACAGGCATTGGTATATCAATTGCTGCTAACAAGGTAAAAGGCATAAGATGTGCCTTATGTGGAGATACTTTTTCTGCAAGAATGAGTAGGGAACACAATGATGCCAATGTTTTAGCCTTAGGGGCAAGAGTATTGGGGGTAGGCCTAGCCCTTGAAATTGTTAATACTTACTTAACTTCAAAATTTGAAGGTGGAAGACATCAATTAAGAGTTGAAAAATTAAATGATATTTAGACACTATTTGTGGTATAATTCTATTTAGTAATTAGGATAAAGGAAAGGAGTTTTTTATATGGCAAAAGTCACAGTATTTGATCACCCGCTAATTAAACATAAATTAACCTACATTAGGGATAAAAACACAGGTTCAAAAGAATTTAGAGAATTAGTTACAGAGGTTTCTATGTTAATGGCCTACGAGGTAACTAGAAACTTTCCACTAGAAGATATGCAAATTGAAACTCCTATGATGACTATGAATAGTCAAGTTATTCAAGGTAAAAAGGTAGGACTAATTCCTATTTTAAGAGCAGGACTTGGTATGGTAGATGGAATGTTATCTTTGCTTCCTGCTGCAAAAGTAGGACATATTGGTCTTTACAGAGACCCAGAAACATTGAAACCAGTAGAGTATTATTGTAAATTACCACAAGATATTGAAGATAGAGAGTTAATAGTATTAGATCCAATGTTAGCAACTGGTGGTTCTGCAGTTGATGCAATTAAAATGCTTAAAGAAAAAGGAGCAAGATACATTAGATTTGTATGCTTAATAGCAGCTCCAGAAGGTGTTAAGGCATTATCTGAAGCACATCCAGATGTAGATATATATGTTGCAGCCTTAGATGAAAGATTAAATGAACACGCATATATAGTTCCTGGACTTGGAGATGCGGGAGATAGACTATTTGGAACAAAATAACTAATAAAGGGGCAGAGTATTTGGCTGTCCCTTTTAACTATTAATTTACATTGTAAGGAGAGGTATTATGGCAAGGTATTTGATGCCCTTATTAGTAGCGGTATTTATTTCATTTGTAACAACACCATTGGTTAGAAAATTATCCTTTAAGGTAGGAGCAGTAGATATACCAAAAGATAATAGACGAGTACATAAAGAGCCTATGCCAACAATGGGAGGATTAGCTATTTATTTAGCTGTTATGATTACTACTATTATATTTCTACCTATTGATCGAACACTTTTCTCTATTATTGCTGGAGGAACATTGATTATTATTTCTGGAATTATAGATGATGTATATGAATTATCTGCGAAAAAGAAAGTACTCTTTCAAATAGCAGCTGCTCTTGTTTTAATCTGGGGGGGCGTTAGAATTGATACTATAACAAATCCCTTCTCAAGTAATAATGTATTATTAGATTTAGGTTTATTTTCAATACCTATAACAATATTTTGGATTGTTGGTATTATAAATACTTTAAACCTAATAGATGGACTAGACGGACTTTCAGCAGGTGTTGCTATGATATCCAGCTTGTCCCTAATGTTTGTAGCAGGTAAATTTGGCTTAACAAGTATTATTGCTCTTTCTGCTACGGTTGCAGGTGCTTGCCTAGGATTTTTACCTTATAATTTTAATCCAGCTAAAATATTTATGGGGGATACGGGGGCCATGTTTTTAGGCTTTATGATGGCAGTTATATCTATTGAAGGGGTAATGAAATCTGTTGCAACTATTGCCATTGTAGTACCTATAATGATTTTAGGTGTACCTATATTTGATACTACATTTGCAATATTTAGGAGGCTTTTAAGTGGCCAATCTGTAGCTACAGCTGACAAAGGTCACCTACATCATAGATTATTAGATAGAGGATTTTCTCAAAAGAAAACAGTACTTATATTATATGGAATATCTGCCTTTTTTGGTGTCTTTGCGGTATTAGTGGCAAAAGCAAATAGTAGGCAGGCAGTTTATTTATCTATTGTGATGTTTATAATTACACTTTTATTTGCATTGAAATTTGGACTATTTGAAAACAAAGATAAGTAGGAGGAAACTATGAAGAAGTTAAAAGTTTTAACAGTCTTTGGGACAAGGCCAGAAGGTATCAAAATGGCTCCAATTATTAAGGCTATGGAAAAAAATCAAGATATTGAAAGCGTTACTTGCATTACAGCTCAACACAGAGAAATGTTAGATCAGGTATTGAATTTATTTCAAATAGTTCCTGATTATGATTTAAATATATTTAAACCAGGCCAAAGCTTAACTGAAATAACCACTAGAGCTCTTGTAGGACTAGAAGAAGTTATAAAGGAAGTAAAGCCAGATGTCTTATTAGTACAAGGAGATACAACAACTGTGTTTACAGGTGCCTTAGCTGCATTTTATCAAGGAATAAAGATAGGCCACGTAGAAGCAGGACTAAGAAGCGGAAATATACATTCTCCATATCCGGAGGAAGCTAATAGAATGTTGACAGGTATACTTACAGATTATCATTTTGCTCCAACGGACAGGAATGTAGATAATTTATTAAAAGAAAATTATCCAAGAGAAAAAATATTTGTTACTGGAAATACAGTAATAGATGCACTTTCCTATACTATAAAAGAGGACTATATATTTGAAAATGAATTATTGAATAAATTGGACTATAATAAGAAAGTGATATTACTTACATCCCATAGAAGAGAAAACATAGGCCAGCCTATGGAAAATATATTTACGGCTATTAAAGATATAGTTGATAAATATGAAGATGTAGAAGTAATATTTCCAATGCATTTGAACCCAAAAGTAAGAAATATTGCTAATGGAATATTAGGTGATAATAATAGAATTCACTTAATAGAACCATTAGATTATGAGCCATTTGCAAATTTAATGGCAAAGGTCCACCTAATAGTTACTGACTCAGGTGGATTACAAGAAGAAGCACCTACACTTGCTATACCAGTATTGGTTGTTAGAGAAGAAACGGAAAGACCAGAAGGTATAGAGGCAGGTACTGCAAAATTAGTAGGTACAGATTACAAACTAATATATGAAACCATGGACTTATTATTATCTAATGTAGATGAATACCAAAGAATGGCAAAGGCTGTAAATCCTTATGGAGATGGAAAGGCTGCAGATAGAATAGTCCAAATATTATTAGCCAATAGGTAGGGGCGGTACCTG
>CAZAGS010000100.1:0-2501 GCA_964484955.1 uncultured Tissierellaceae bacterium | reverse complement strand
GTAGGGGCGGTACCTGTGTGTCCGCCCAAATCCTTCTTAAAGGAGTTGAATGATATGAATCCAAAATTGATTGAACTTAGAGATAGTCTAGAAATGATAGAGGATATATTAAACTATGCATATGAAGGTTATGTACTTGTGGACCCTGAGGGCAAAATAGTTAAGATGAATTATGAAAAACTTATGGGAATTAAAGAAGAAGATGCTATAGGCAAATATGTAGAAGATATTATTGAGAATACTCGTATGCATATAGTTGCAAAAACAGGGGCTAAGGAGTTAAGAGATGTTCAAAGAATTCAAGGCCATCATATGATTACAAATAGAATTCCCATAATAAAAGAAGGTCAAGTAATAGGAGCAGTGGGTACAGTACTTTTTAAAGATGTAAATGAAGTAAAAGAATTGGCCCACCAACTTTTAGATCTACAATCTATGATAAATAAATATAAAGGGGAAATTGAAAGAATAGAAGGCACTAAATATTCTTTTGATAGTATTATTAGTAAAAACCCTAAAATGGAATATTTGAAGAAGATGGGCAGGATGGCAGCTGGAACTAATTCTACGGTTTTAATAACTGGCGAATCTGGTACTGGCAAGGAACTATTTGCACAGGCTATTCATAGGGCTAGTTATAGAAAAGAAGGTGGTTTTATTCCTATAAACTGTGCTGCTATTCCAAGAGAATTACTAGAATCGGAACTTTTTGGTTATGAAGGTGGAGCCTTTACAGGTGCTAGAAAGGAAGGGAAACCTGGAAAGTTTGAAATTGCTTCAGGAGGTACAATATTTTTAGATGAAATAGGTGCCATGCCTATTGATATGCAGGCAAAACTCTTAAGAGTATTAGAGGCTAAGGAGTTTGAAAGAGTAGGGGGAAATAAAAAAATCCGTTTAGATGTTAGAATACTTGCAGCTACCAATGAAAATATTGAAGAAGAAATTAAAAAAGGTAGATTTAGAGAAGATTTATATTATAGATTAAATGTAATACCTATAGAAATTCCTTCCCTTAGAGAAAGAAAAGAGGATATTGAAATCTTAGCTGAAGAAATACTCCACAATCTTTTAGAGGAAATGAAATTAGGTGAAAAAAAATTATCGAGTAAGACAATAAGGGTTTTACAATCTTATGCTTGGCCAGGCAATGTAAGAGAATTAAGAAATGTGATTGAAAGAGCAATAAACCTCTCTACTTCCACCTATATATTGCCGGAACATTTGCCAGAAAGACTTGTTAAGATTTCAAGAGACATATCTACTAGTCTTGAAGATATTCCTATACTTAAAGAAGCAGTGGCTCAGGCTGAGATCTCTTCCATTGTAAAAGCTCTTGAAATAACTGGAGGAAATAAGTCCCTAGCAGCAAGAAAATTAGGAATCCATAGAACTGCTTTATATAAGAAACTAGAACAATATAATATTAAAGATAATTTAGAATAGTGTATATAATTAACTACAGTCAGAGTTTGGATATGTAGCTAATATTATACACTATTTTGTATTTTATTCTAGTTTTGTATACTTTACTATACAATGATTGATATTTATATAACAACAATAATTATGACAGATAAAAGCAAATGCTTAGAACTAAGTGTTTGCAAGGGTTAACAAGTACTATATTTTTTAAGAAATATTGGCATATTAATTGCAACTAATATATAATGGATATAGAATTACTTATCAAATCAATTTAAGTTCGTTTTTTTCAATTTAAAGTTATGACATATAAAAAATATAGGGGGTAAAAAGATGAGAGAAGTAGTAATAGTTTCAGCAGTTAGAACACCAATAGGTTCTTATGGCGGAAAATTTAAAGATGTATCAGCAGTACAATTAGGTACAATAGCAGCCAAAGAAGCATTAAAAAGAGCTAATGTGGATCCTTCACAAGTTGACGAAGTAATATTTGGAAACGTTTTAGGTGCGGGTCTTGGCCAAAATGTTGCTAGACAAATAGCTATTCATACTGGTATTCCAATAGAAGTTTCATCATTTACAGTAAATAAAGTTTGTGGTTCAGGATTAAAATCAGTTGCCTTAGCAGCTCAAGCAATAAGAGCTGGAGAAGCAGATATTATACTAGCAGGTGGAACTGAAAACATGAGCCAGGCTCCATACCTATTAAAGTCAGCTAGATGGGGACAAAGAATGGGTGACGGTGTAATAGAAGATTATATGGTTAAAGATGGCTTAACTGACGTATTTAATGATTACCATATGGGTATTACAGCAGAAAATATAGTTGAAAAATACTCCTTAACTAGAGAAGAGCAAGATGCTTTAGCAGTATCTAGTCAAAATAAAGCAGAAGCTGCAATAAAAGCAGGACGTTTTGTAGATGAAATAGTTCCTGTATCAATTCCTCAAAGAAAAGGGGATCCAGTAGTAGTTGATCAAGATGAATTCCCAAGATTTGGTGCTACAGTAGAAGGATTTGCAAAACTTAGACCAGCATTTGATAGAAATGGTAGTGTAACAGCAGCCAGTTCATC
>CAZAGS010000099.1:0-6041 GCA_964484955.1 uncultured Tissierellaceae bacterium | reverse complement strand
GGAGTCTTTGCATTTCCCATTCCTTGAAGGACTCCTGCAACCAAAATTATCATAGATAGGGCGGGAAAGGACCAAGATATGGTTTTCAAGTAAATAGTTCCATTCATAAGTAAATCCTCATTAGGATTAAAAACTTTTAATAAAAACCCTGCATTCCAATAAATTAACTGCTGAAAGATTATGGATAGTCCAAAAGCAATCATAAAAGCCTGTTCTGAAATAAATTTTAACTTTATAAAGTTTTCGCCACCATAGGACTGAGCAACAAGTACTGAGGTGCCTGTACCTATTCCTTTAAACACTGCCCATACTATTTTGTATATAACCATAGTTATACCAATAGAGCCTACTGCAATAGGATTTATCCTTCCCACCATTGCCATAAGGACTAAGCCAGCTGTCATCTGCAGGATGTTTTCTACTGTAATAGGTAAAATCATTGAAAGTATCCTACTTTTTATTTGTTTGTCATCTAGACTACTTGCTTCCATATAAAATCTCCTTTTTGAATATCAATGAAGTTATTATAATATATTTAGTGCATCTAAACAAGATGGCTATTTGTTATAATGAAGTGAATAATTAAAAAAGTCTTGAAGGCTTTATAATAAAAGCAATCAAGACTTTTGATTTAATGATAATATTTAATTATTTTACTTAATTTCTTTTAGATTCTCATATTCAAAAGCTCTAATGCCTTCTTCACCAATATAATATAAAACCTTATCAATAACCAATAGTCGTTTCTCTGAATAATATTGGTTATTGCCAGCTTCAACTGCTATTGTATCCAGTATTTCTAATTGCTTTTCATCTTTTATTTTTACCAAGACTGCTCCACTTATCATATCCCTTACAAAGTCTTTGGAGTTCTTATTTAACAAAGCATGAAATCCAACGATATCCCTATTATTATCTACCATAAGAGCTTTATGATTATTTAATACTTCTGCGTAGCTTCCACTTTGACCTAAAACAATACTATGAATTTCTTTAGGATTAGCAGAATCAAATACATCAAATAAAGAAAGTTTAATGCCACCTTGCTGCCCTGTTTTTTCATCTACATCTTGGCCTATTCCAAGAAGAGTATGTTCTGATATTGGGTGAAGATAGTTTGAAAATCCTGGAATCTTCAATTCTCCTAATAGCTTAGGATTACTTGGATTTGAAGTATCAATTACAAACAAGGGGTCTACTTGTCTAAATGTTACAATATAGGCCTTATCTTGCATAAATCTAACTGAGTAAATCCTCTCACCTACAGCAAGGTTTTCTATAGCTCCTATTTGTTCTAAATCTTTATCTAAAATATAAAGAGAATTGGAGCTTTCTCTATCCCACCTATTAGTTGCTATCCTAAAATTACCATCCCATTCATCCATAGAAAACTGGTTTAGTATACTACCTTTAACATAT
The DNA here is from genome assembly GCA_964484955.1 of uncultured Tissierellaceae bacterium. Taxonomy (GTDB): domain Bacteria; phylum Bacillota; class Clostridia; order Tissierellales; family Tissierellaceae; genus CAYZDC01. The sequence continues at coordinate 4,622 of CAZAGS010000099.1, read as the reverse complement.
CCTCCACCGCTGTATCCTATCTTTAGTCCATCAATTTTAAACCTAGCAATATTTGTTATAGATCCTAATGTATTGCTATAATCCTCAGCTACTACATATAAATTGTCAGGGGTCATGTATATGTCCCTGCCACTTCCTAAAAAGGCCTGAATATTAGCTGTTTTATCTGTGTTTTGGATATCTATAGCAGTTATTAAAAGATAATTATCAGCAGGTCTATAAGGATAATACATTATTCTATCTAATGGTAATTCCCTATAATCTAGGCCAAGAGAACTATCCTTAAATAATGGAAATTTAGAATTTGCATCCCCTTCATAAGAATAAACATATTTGTTTGAAAGAAGATATAAGGTGTTGTTTGTTTTTCTGCTTGACATCATATTTCCATCAACTTCAACTTCTTTTAATAATTTTAATTTACCATTCTCATTAATAGAATATATTCCTACATATACATAGGTCCTTTGGTCTGGGTATGGCATAATAGATTTTGCTTCCATCATAGCTTCTAATGGCCTGATCCAGTTATTTAATCCTTCCCTTGTTCCAATAACAACCAGTCTATTTTTATCAATATATAGTTGATTATAGGCAATAATTTCGCCCTTTTCTTTATCTATTTTTGATTGAATTTCATCAGTTAAGACAGGTTTCCCATTGTTAGCTAAATAAACTTTCACAGAATCACTATTGGCATAATAAATAAACTTTCCATCTGTTTTTACAATGTCAGCCTCATTGACTCCAGCAACCTGCTCATTTGTAGCAGTAAAATCTCCGCCAATTGAATCAACACTTTCTTTTTCATTGATTGTTGGTGCCTGTAAATCTGGCATTGCATCTTCAACTGCTTGCCAATCTCTATTTTGAGCCTCAATTATGGCCATAAGCTGTTCTTTGGATCTAACCCGTAAGGCTTGACCTATCTTAGCATTAACATCATCTAAATACTTTTCAGTCAAATCAACTTCTTTATCACCTATGGTAATAACCCCATCCATATATCCCACTTTCTTGTTAAAGATTTGCTCAGCTATTACTCGAAGTGGTACCATTGTCCTGTCTTCAATTATTAAAGTTTCTGTATCAATCTTTCTAATAATTGTTTTTTTACCAAAGCTCTTTTCACTAAAATTATCTTGTCCGATAGGGAATATATAATCCTTATCAGCCAATGATATTTTAGCCTCTCTTTTTATAATGTCGTAACTTACTTGTGCTCCAAAGTGCTCTGCAATAGCTCTAAGCGGAACCAGTGTCCTGTCTCTATGGATTACTGGTACTACATTAGGATTTTCAGAATCTAGAGTCATGATAGTTTTTTCATTTAATATAAGTGGACTATGGATTCTAAGGATAATATCCAATTCTTTTGTTTCTGCTTTTGTAGTATAAGGTTGAATGCTGAGTATCATGGCAAAGACTACAAGTATAATGATAATTTTTTTCACAAAGTCACCTCCAAAAAATTTTAGTTTTCTATTATTTAAACTCACACTAATATTACTATGCTTAATATGTATTTTATACCCTCTATAATAATTTTTAAAAATTTAAAGAATATTTATTCCCAAGGTAAGTATATTTAAACAATGTACTTACTTTATTATACCAACCATGATATAATACATGTAGGTGGTGAATAGTATGGAAAAATATCATATGTGTCCAAAATTTGAAGATGCTTTCGAGCTATTAGGTAAAAGATGGACTGGATTAATCATAAGAACTTTACTAAATGAACAAAAACGTTTCACTGATATATCCGCTGCTATACCAAATATGAGTGCAAGAATGCTTACAGAACGATTTAAAGAATTAGAAAACCATGGAATAGTATCCCGTACAGTTTATCCAGAAACACCAGTAAGAATAGAATATGAACTTACAGAAAAAGGAAGAGAACTAAGTACAGTTATGGATGAAATTCAAAAGTGGGCCGAAAAGTGGATATAAAACTAAATAATAACAGAAATTCCTCTATTTTATATAGAGGAATTTTTTTGAATAATAATACAAATATATGCTTGACATAATAAAAAATATATGCAATAATGTAAATACATTAGGTAACTAATAGTAACTAAGTATTAAATAATAATGAAATAAAAAATAATAGATTAATAAATAAAAAATGGAGGAATTATAAATGACTAAAAGTTTTTATGAAGCATTAGAAGTAAGAAGATCACATTATGGAATCAGCAAGGACCAGGTAGTATCTGATGATAAAATTAAAGAAATAATAGAGCATGCAGTAAAATATACACCATCAGCATTTAATTCACAAACAGCTAGGGTAGTCTTATTATTAGACGAACACCATACAAAATTATGGGATATAACTAAAGAAGCCCTAAGAAAAATAGTAGCAGAAGAAAACTTTGCTCCAACAGGTGAAAAGATTGATGGATTTAGTGCAGGCTATGGTACTATATTATTCTTTGAAGATAATAATATAGTAGAATATTTACAAGGAGAATTCCCAACATATAAAGATAATTTCCCAATATGGTCAAAAGAATCAAGTGGAATGCATCAATTTAATATCTGGACATCTCTACAATTGAATGGCTATGGTGCTTCTCTTCAACATTATAATGAACTTATAGAAGAAGATGTAAGAAAAGAATGGAATATACCAAAGGGCTGGACCATGAGAGCACAAATGCCATTTGGTAAACCAACATCCCAACCAGGAGAAAAAGAGGTTAAACCTTTAGAAGATAGAGTATTAGTATATAAATAAAAATCATTAACCTTGGATTAAATAAAAACCCTGTTGATTAAAATCAGCAGGGTTTATTGTATGATTTACTAATTATAGCTGGTGTATAGTGTCTTTAAATTTCTCAAATTGGTCCATGCTAATATTACCACCAGAAAGTAGAAATACTACTTTTTCTCCAGGATGAAAATTCAATTTTCCTTGGAGAGCTGCACCAATAACTTGACCTGAAGTAATTTCTGCTAAGATTTTACCACTATTTAATAGAAGATTTGTACCCATTAAAATATATTCTTCATCTACAGTAACAATTTCATCTACATATTTTTGAACAATAGGGTAATTTTTTTCTCCAGGTGAAAGTGTTTGTGTACCATCAGCAACAGAAGTATGATCTAATGGAAGCTTTATTCTTTTACCAGCTGCAAAACTTTCAGTATATCTACAAGTATTAGTAGGCTCTACTCCGATAACGCGAATATTTGGATTAGTCTCCTTAATGCTAGTGGAAACACCTCCAATAAGCCCACCTCCACCAATAGGAACTACAACAGCATCAACATCAGATAATTGATCCATGATTTCAAGCCCAATAGTTCCTTGACCTGCCATTAATTCATAATCATCGAATGGAGATATTAATGTATATCCTCGCTCAACTTCAATGCTCTCTGCTACTGCATATCGCTCTTGGGGGACAGAAAAGACTATTTCTGCACCGTAACTTCTTATTCCATCTTCTTTTATCTTAGGTATAGTATTTGGTACCACAACACAGGCCTTTACATTTAATATTCCTGATGCATAAGCAATAGCCTTGCCATGATTTCCAGATGAGGCTGTGACAACACCTTTATCTAGACTTTCTTTTGATAAAGTTAATAATTTGTTTACTGCTCCTCGCAGTTTAAAAGCATTGGTCTTTTGCATATTTTCACACTTCACATATACTTGACAGCCTAGCTGATGATCTAATACGGGGATACGTATTAAGGGCGTTTCATAAATATATGGTGCTATTCTATCTTTTGCTTGATGAATCATTTCAATAGTTAACATAAATAATCTCTCCTTAGTCATTATCATCATTTTGTGGTTTTACTAGGCTTTTCTTGCGCCATGCACCCTTTTTAAAGAAGAAAGTTGTTACACTAGCTCCAATTGTCCAAGCTAAGAGCAAGGATATAAAAATAGCTTCTGGTCTTCCCGTTGGATACTCGGGACTTCTAGTAAAGTATGCAATTCCGTAAGCTATTGGAACTCTAACTACAACAGTTGTAATAAGAGATATGTACATAGGTGTCATAGTATCACCAGCACCTCTCATAACCCCAGTAAGACTTTGTGTTATTGCCATAGCTATATATCCTAGAGCAAGTATTCTCATCATATGCATACTCAAATCAACTAATGCCTGGGTTTCTGTAAATATGCCCATTAGATGCTTACCAAATGTAAGAAGTAAGATAGTTATAGTAGTAGATACCCCTACAGAAATCAAAGTACCTTGTTTTATACCCTCATCTACTCTATGCATTTTATTAGCTCCAATATTTTGTCCTGTATATGTAGTCATGGCACTTCCAAATGAGAAGTTGGGCATCATAGCAAATCCATCTACACGCATAATAATTACATTAGTAGCTATTACCATCTCACCAAAACTATTTGTAAGAGACTGTACTACAATCATTGCAAGAGAAAATATAGCCTGTGTAAGTCCTGATGGTAGGCCTAGTTTTATTACTTGATAAGCGTATTCTTTATTAGGCTTTAACATTTTAAGATTTAAATCAAAACTATCCTTGCTCTTTAACAATTTCAAAAGAGTCAAAACTGCTGAGAAACCTTGGGAAAGAACAGTTGCAAAGGCAACCCCAGGAACTCCCAT
>CAZAGS010000098.1:0-6057 GCA_964484955.1 uncultured Tissierellaceae bacterium | reverse complement strand
GGAGCTATGCCATTTGCACAACACCATTATCCATTTGAAAACAAAGAAAACTTTGGGGATCTTTTCCCAGCAGATTTTATTTCAGAAGGAATAGACCAAACTAGAGGATGGTTTTACTCATTACTAGCAATTTCAACTTTTGTAATGGGAGAGTCTCCATACAAGAATGTATTAGTTAATGACTTGGTTCTTGATAAAGAAGGCAAAAAAATGTCTAAATCTAGAGGAAACACAGTAGACCCATTTGATTTATTTGATAAATACGGAGCAGATACTTTAAGGTGGTATTTAATCCATGTATCTCCACCTTGGTCACCTACTAAATTTGATGAAGATGGACTAAGAGAAGTAGAAAGCAAGTTCTTTAGATCAATTAGAAATGTTTATAACTTCTTCTCGCTTTATGCAAATACAGATGAAGTGAATCCAAAAGACTTCTTTATTGAATATGTGGATAGACCTGATACTGATAAGTGGATATTATCTAAATATAACAGCCTGATTAAAAGTGTAAGAACTGATATGGATAGCTTTGAAGTAACTAGAGTAGTTAGGGCTATTCAAGAATTTATTATTGAAGACTTATCAAATTGGTATATTAGAAGATCTAGAAGAAGATTCTGGTCTACAGAATTAGATAATGATAAAAAGGCAGTTTATAATACCACATATGAAATTCTTGTAGGATTATGCAAAATGATAGCGCCATTTGTACCTTTTATTGCAGAAGAACTACATCAAAATCTGACAGGAGCTGAGTCAGTACATTTAGAACTATATCCAGATCATAATGAAGACTTAATAGATCTTGAATTAGAAGAAAAAATGGACTTAGTAAGAAATTTAGTTGGACTTGGTAGAGCTTCTAGAGAAGCGGTAAGAATCAAAGTTCGTCAACCAATAAATGAAGTAGTAGTAGACGGTAAATATGAGCAACAATTAAAAGATTTAGTACCACTAATAAAAGAAGAGCTAAATGTTAAAGAAGTTGTATTTGAAAATGATTTATCTCAATTTATGAATTATTCTTTAAAGCCTAACTTTAAGGTAGCCGGTTCTATCCTAGGTGGCAAAATAAAATCCTTTGGTAAAGTGTTAAGTGAATTAGACCCTCGTAAAACTGTAGAATTACTGGATAAAGGAGAGAATCTAGTATTAAACTTAAATGGTGAAGACACTGTAATTGAAAAGGATTATGTAATGGTTACAATTTCATCAAAAGAAGGATTCGATGTAGCTATGGAAAACAATCTATTTGTAATCCTAGACACAACACTAACTCCAGAACTAGTAAAAGAAGGTTATGCTAGAGAATTTGTATCCAAAGTACAACAAATGAGAAAGACTAACGGATATGAAGTGTTAGATAATATTAATATATACTACGATGGTAGCGATGAAATAAAAGCAGCTATTGAAGAATATGATGAATTTATTAAAGTAGAAACACTTGCAAAAATAGTAGAAAGAATATCAGAAGAGACCCTAGAAAAACAAGATTTAAATGGGCAAATGACTGGAATAAGATTAGAACGAGTGTAGGGAACGGTGCCCTCACCGTTCCGTTTGAACAAGGTAGAAAGTGAAAACTGTCTACCTTGTTTTTATTTTACCTTATAAATTTCTAATATATGGATATAATCCATAAAAAGACTATAAATGAGGTTTTGCTATGATATCTAACAATATTCAAGAAAACAAACAGGATATTAAAGAACTTTTCAATAATTCATCAGATTTAATAATATATGAGTTTACTACAAATTATAATGAACAAGCATTTATTGTTTATATTGGAGGAATTATTGATAAAGAAATATTAAATGAGGATTTGGTCAAACCATTAATTAATGATTTGGAGTCTTCTAAGGAAATTAAATCTAAGGTTTTTATTAGCCCTACCACAGAAGTGACAGAGCTAAAAGATTGTATTACACCCATAATTAATGGGGACATTGCATTATTTGTAGAAGATTTAAATATAATACATCTATTCTCTATTGAAAAATGGAACAATAGAGAAATTGCACCACCTACTTCTGAAAGGGTAATTAGAGGTCCAAAACAAGCATTCATTGAGAATATAGAAGTAAATAAAAGTCTTATAAGACGAATTATTAAAAATAATGACTTAGTTTTCGAAGATTATATATTAGGAGTACAAACAAATACAACAATTTCTTTGGCTTACTTAAAAACCATAGTAAAACAAGAGGTTTTAGATGAAGTACGTAGTAGAATAAATAATATAAACACAGGTGGAGTACTTGATGGAGGGTATATTGAAGGTTTTATTACTGATAAGCCAAAGATGATTATATCTACAATTTCGATGTCCGAGAAACCGGATGTAATATCCAGTAAGATTTTAGCAGGTAACATTGCCATACTTAGTGATGGTTCACCAGATGTTTTGACAGTACCAAAGCTATTTATAGAAAACTTACATTCCCCAGAAGATTATTATATAAAGCCTAAATTTGCAACCTTTTTAAGGATAATAAGATTAATATCTTTCTTTATTAGTTTTACTTTACCAGGTATTTATATATCCTTAGTTTTGTATCATCAGGAAATGATTCCTACCAACCTATTAGTATCCATAGCGGGGCAAAGAGAAGGGGTACCTCTATCTTCAGCATTTGAAGCCTTGCTAATGATTGGATTTTTCGAACTTCTAAAAGAATCTGGCATAAGATTACCTCAAACAATAGGTCAGACTGTAACATTAGTAGGTGGACTAGTAATAGGCCAGGCAGCAGTGGATGCAGGGGTTATAAGTGCTACCATGGTTATCATAGTAGCAGCCACAGGAATGGCTGAATTTGTAGTTCCAAAACTAAGGGAAATGATAACAATATATAGGATATTTTTTCTCTTTTTAGGATCTGTAGCTGGTCTCTACGGAGTAACATTTGGCTTGGTTTTTCTTGTTGTACAATTAGTTTCGACCAATTCTTTCGGAGTTCCATTTATGTGGCCTTTTGTCCCATATGATAGACAAGGTATGAAAGATGCTATTATTAAATATCCAGTAGAAAAACTTGAATATAGGCCTGTAGTAATAGCAAAAGAAGATTCTTTGAGAAGGAGTGGTGATAATTGAAAAAGATAGTTAATAGAATATATATATTTATTGAGATAATAATTATATTGTTTTTGTTTACATCCTGTACTGGTGCCAGAGAATTGGATACTATGGGAATTGTAGTATCTACTGGAATAGATTTAGAAGATGGTAAAATAGTAATCACAAATGAAGTAATAAATCCTGCAGTGGGTCCAGGAGGAAAAAGTGAAGATCTGACAGAAAACACAAAATTTGTCCAAGGTAGGGGTCTTACAGTAGTAGATGCAATAGCACAAAGTTTACTGTCTTTTGATAGAGAACTGTTTTATCCACATAATCACTTAGTTATATTTGGAGAGGATGTAGCTAAAGATGGTATTGGCAAGTATATTGATGTACTTAGTAGAAATAACGAACAAAGAGAAATGGCATATTTATTAGTTTCACAAGGAGATAAGGCCTATGACGTTATGGGTATAAATAGTGGTATCTCCACTTCACCAGGTAAATATATGTACGATATTTTAAAAGGAGAGAATTTTAATGGAAAGACTAGAACTATAGCCACGAATGAGTTTTTAAGATACTACTATAGAGCACAGGAGGGATATATTTTTGGTGTTGTACGGGTCATTGAACAGCCTGAAATAAATAAAATGGCGTCAAATGAAACTATAGATGTACTTTGCATAGAAGGTGGGGCTTTATTTGAGAATGATAAATTAATTGGATATTATTCTGGCGAAGATATGATTGGTTTTAACCTTCTAGTGAATAATTTAAAATCTACAGATGTGGTATTTGAGACCCCACAATATGCAGAAGACTCAAAAGATCAAATGGCAGAAGATGGTAAGTACTCAGTGGTTAAAGTATTTAGAAGCAAAACAAAACTAGATATAAAATTAGAACAGGAAAAACTTCATCTATATATTGATGTTAAACTAAGAGGAACTTTAGTGGAAACTACTGAATTATTAAATCTAAGTGAGTCTAAAATCTTAAAATTAGTAGAAGATGCATGTGGTAAAAAGGTAGAAGAAATTATTAAAAAGACTTTTGAAAAGGCTCAAGATGAATATGAAATAGATAGTTTTAGCATTGGAGAATTAGCTCATAGAAAATATCCTAGGCTTTGGAAGGAGATAAAAGGGGATTGGAAACATATATTTTCAGAAATTGATTATACAGTAAATGTAAATGTTTCTATTGTAGATACAGGTTTTACAAACACACCTTCAAATTTAAGAAAGGGTAAAAGAAATGAATAAAGAAACCATAACTTCCAGACAAGCAGTTTTATTATTAACTATATTTAGAATAACTCTAGTAATATCCTATACTCCGGCTCTTGGCTTGCCCCCAGCGAATCAGGATGTTTGGATTGCTGTAATACTATCTTTTGTTTATTCTCTCATTTTAAGAGTTCCTATATTATATTTAGCAAATAGATTTAATAACTTAACTATGATGGAATATACGGAGATAATTATGGGAAAGTTTATAGGTAAGCTTATTATAATAATATACGGAATATACTTTATGGCCTATGCAATATTTACACTAATTATACAGTCTCAATTCGTTGGTGTAGCAATTTTATCAAGAAGCCCATATTGGATAATGATTATTCTTGTTACAGTTCTATCAATATATATTTGCCTAAAGGGTTTAATAATACTTTATTGGATTGCCGAACTTATTATACCTGCAACATTATTTGCTATAATCTCTCTAATAGTCTTAGGGTTAAAAAATGTTGACTTCAATTTACTTTTACCCATATTATCTGACTCAACTTTCCTCGAGATAAATCGAGGGGCAATAATGTTGTCTTTTATACTAACAGATATTTTAATTTTAGTAATGTCTGTACCATTTTTACAAAATAAAAAGGATATTAACAAGATTTTTATTAAAAGTAGTTTTTACCCGATTATAGTCGTGGCTATTGTTATAATAGTTACCCAAGGTGCTTTGGGAGTAGAACAAGCAAAACATTCTAATTATCCTTTTTTAATTTATACAAGATTAATAAATTATAATTCGGTATTTGAAAGAATAGATTTAATTTTTGTTATCTCTTGGTTAAGTGCGAATATTGGTAGAGTGATTTTTTATATGTATTTGTCATTTATGGCATTTAAACATATATTAAGGCCTAAGAATCATAACATATTAATTTATATAATAAATATATTAGTAAGTATTATTTCTTTGTATTTATTAAATAAAGGTTCTAAAATAATGAGTAAAGGACTATTAAATACTATATTAATGTATATATCAATAATATTTGTAACATTGATCCCCTTTGTTGCTATGATTGTATATTTCTTTAGAAGGAAATCAATAAATAGGATTGAGAAGATACAGAAGAATTAAGGGTTTGTTTTTATAGAATCTGCCTCTTTGCACAATTCTTCTACATAAGATTTAAATTCTTCTAGAGGTATACTAGTTATTTTCTTATAAACTTCCTCTTTAGAAAGGTTTAGTTTTTGCAAATCACTCTCTGTAGGTATTTTAATTATTTCCTTTCCAAAGCGATTATTTGTTTCTTCTACAATAAGAGCATATGCCTTTATTTCTTCATTACCAAAAGTTCTTGACTCCGCATACACAGATCCACCTAAGGTTGATAAAATAATTAAAAATGTCATTAAAAATGCTACTCTTTTTTTAATCATGAAATCACTCCTTTTTATTTTAAAAATATTTGAGTTCCTATCATATATATACTATAATAATTTTTAGAAAAATCAATCTTTATCAAAAGTTTTATAGCCTTTGAAATCGTTTATATAGGTTTTTATTTTTTATGGTAACTCTTCCATAAGTAACTAAAAGTTCAAAGCAAAGAAATGGTTTTATTTGCTATAATTATCTTGTTTCAGTATTTATTTAGTTTGATTTTTTCAAATCGTTCTATGTATATGAATAGGATTGTAACACTGGGGACAGTCCGAGACCACTGAAAAAGTATT
>CAZAGS010000097.1:0-6066 GCA_964484955.1 uncultured Tissierellaceae bacterium | reverse complement strand
ATTAATGTAGCATTAACTTCTGCACCTAGAACTATAACTATACTTATGGAGTAAAGCCAAATTAATAGTACAATTAGACCGCCTATACTTCCATAGGATTTACTATAATTACCAAAGTTATTGACATAGAATGAAAATATTGATGAGAATAATATTATGCCTATACTTGCAAATACACTACCTGGCATGGTTTCAGAGAATTTAACTTCAATACCTTCTTTAATTGAAGGAGAAAATTTATAAAGAAATGAAAGCATAAGTCCCATAAACAGCAAAGGAATTATTATCTTGAGAATTTTCCAAATAATATAAGATGGCCAAGTATATGAAATAAATATTAAATTAAAAAATACTTCTCCAAATATTAAAATAGAAAAGGCAATTATTAAAACAATATATAAAGAAATTGTAAATATAATTGACAAGCCTCTAAGCTTCCAAAAAGGCCTACTTTCTTCTAAATCAAAAGCTCTATTTACTGATTTAATAATGCTCATTATACCATTAGAAGATGACCATAAGGCTCCTATTGCTCCAAAGGATAATAGGGCAAAATTACCTTTTCTCATAATTTCGCTTATTATATCATATAATATTTTTTGAGTATCCCCAGGTAGTACAGCTAATAATCTTTCAAGAACGCCTGCATCCACTAAGGGGGTAAACTTTAATATACTTAAAAAGAAAATTAAAAATGGGAAGACAGATAATATTAAATAATAGGTTAGTTGGGCACCTATTTCTGAAACTCCATCATCTTCATATCTACAAAGTAATTCTTTTAGAAATAATAGCCACCTTTTACCACTATACTTTTTTTCTAAAAAATCTAAAATAATTGTCATTTTTTACACCCCAGTTTAATGAAATATAAGCTATATAATTATATACCCTGACAACAGTGCATATATTCAATTTGATTTAATGTGATTAACAAATTAAATTGGGTAATATTATGGAGTGTTAACTTAAAATGCAAATAATTAAACAAAGGTGATTAAATGAAAATTGGTTATGCATGTTTAACTTTAGGTGTAAAAGCAACAAATTTCAAGACTTGTATACTAAAAAATGCTAGTGAAGAAAATTTAATGTCCATAATAGACCACAACTTAGATAGTTTGGATAATATTATTGATTATAATATAAAAAATAATATTAAACTATTTAGAATTAGTTCAGATATAATTCCTTTTGGCTCTAGTCCAGCAAATGAACTTAAATGGTGGGATATATTTAATGAAAAACTATCTTCCATTGGGAAGAAGATTAACAATGCAGGTATGAGAGTATCTATGCATCCAGGACAATATACAGTACTAAATTCGCCTAATGAAGATGTTGTATCAAGAGCAGTAAAAGATTTAGAATATCATAATAGATTTCTTGATAGTCTAAATGCGGATAAAGAACATAAAATAATACTTCATATTGGAGGGGTCTATGGAGATAAGGAATCTGCCAGTAATAGATTTATAGAAAACTATAAATTATTGGATTATAAGATAAAACAAAGATTGGTAATAGAAAATGATGATAAATCTTATAATATAGAAGAGGTATTAGATATCTCTAAACAACTAAATATACCGGTCATATATGATAATCTTCACAATGAAGTTTTACCTGCTGATAAAACAAAATCAGATAAGTACTGGATTGAACAAGTAAATAAAACTTGGACAAAGGGTAATGGACCTCAAAAGATCCATTATTCACAACAGGATAAAAGTAAAAGGGCTGGAGCCCATTCTTTTACTATTAGATTAGAGGAGTTTATGATCTTTATAAAGGAATTGGACAATGATTTAGATATTATGCTTGAAGTAAAAGATAAAAATCTATCAGCAGTAAAATGTATTAATGCAAGAGAAAATAATAGTATAAAATATTTGGAAAATGAATGGAGCAAGTATAAATATAGTGTATTGGAAAAATCTCCTAAAAACTATAATGATATCAGAGGACTACTTAAAGATAAATCAGAATATCCAGTATCAGAGTTTTATCAGATAATAGAAGAGTCCTTGGAAACTGAAAATAGTATTGGAAATTCGATTAATGCTCTTCAACATGTATGGGGATATTTTAAAGACCAGGCTAGTGATTCAGAAAAGAGAAGATATGAAAAGACCCTATTAGAATATGAACAGGAAATAGGGAAACTGGCAACAGTAAAAAATCATTTATATAAATTGGCTGTAAAATATAATAGTGAATATTTACTTGACTCATTATATTTCTATATTTAATTTTGAAGAATGTTGAAAAGCTAAATTATGGGTAATAAGTGTAATGAATGACTAAAGAAAAAGGGGTGATTGTGTGGTTGTTTTGTATGAAAAGTTATTAGCTTATTTGAAGCAAGAAGACAAAGAAAAAGCCTTAGACTTATGTATAAGTTCTTTAGAAAAGGGAGCTATTAGTGTTGTAGATTTATATCAATCAGTCTTATCCCCTGCACTTAATAATATAGTAAATGAATATGAGGATGATGAAGACAATCTAATATGGAAGGAGCATCTAAGAAGTGGAATCATAAGAACTATAGTAGAGAGCGCATATCCTTATGTATTAAAAGCTAGGCATGAGATAGGCAAACAAAATGGACAAAGAGTAATCGTCATGTGTCCAAGATTTGAAGATCATGATTTAGGAGCAAGAATGGTCAGTGACTTCTTTACAATGGCTGGTTTTGATACTACTTTCATTGGTGCCAATACTCCAGAGAGAACTATTTTAAAAGCAATAGAGTCTATAAAACCAAAATATATCTCTATGAGTGTTACCAATTACTATAACTTAATAGCAGCTAAAAAGACCATTGAAGCCATAAAAGTTAAAAATAATAATATAGTATTTTTATTGGGAGGTCATGCTTTTAATAGTAATCCAGATTCATATAAGGATGTGGGAGGAGATTACTTATTAAGGAGTTTCCAAGATGTTTTAAATTTAGCTAGAGAGGTGGGGTCAAATTGAAACTTGCATATAAAATTGCCACCCGATTTTTAAAGGCTAGCAAAGGTCAAACTTTACTTATTATATTAGGTATTGCAATAGGTGTATCGGTGCAAATATTTATAGGATCATTAATTGATGGCTTGCAAGTAAGCTTGATTGACAAAACTATAGGAAATTCATCGCATATAACAATCATACCCCAAGGTAAAGACAAGTACTTTGATGAAAATCCTTCACTTATGAATAAGTTAAGAGGAGATAAAAGATTTACAGCAGTTTCAGAATCTCTAGATTCATCTGGTTTTATATTTTATGATGAGGAATCATACCCAGTCTTAATGAGAGGATTTGACTTCCAGCAAGCTGATGATATTTATAAATTTGATGAAAAATTAATAGAAGGTAATATGCCAACATCATTAATGGAAATATTATTAGGTAAAAACTTAGTTGAAGAAATGGGAATAAAAATAGGGGAGAGTATTACTATGATTACCCCTGAAAGAAATACAGTAGATCTAAAATTAGTTGGAATTTATGATTTTAAAGTTGCTAGTTTAAATAAATCGTGGATAATAGGAGAAAGAAGCACTGCTGAACAAGTATTTGATAAGGTTAATAAGGTATCCTCTATAGAAACTCAAATAAAAGATGTTTTTAAAGCAGACACTATAGCAGATGAGATAAACGATTTTGTTCAAGGACAAGCTTTAGATATAACAAATTGGAAGTCACAAAATGAAGAACTATTATCAGGGCTTGCAGGCCAATCTGCTTCAAGCTATATGATACAGGTATTTGTTCTATTAGCAGTATTGTTGGGAATAACTTCAGTATTAGCTATATCTGTTGTACAAAAGTCAAAACAACTTGGAATTTTAAAGGCCATGGGAATTAAAGATAAGGATGCTAGTTTAATATTCTTATTTCAAGGCTTAATATTAGGTATTATTGGCTCTATTATTGGAACTTTATTAGGTCTTAGCTTGACATTTGTATTCTCTAATTTTGTAAAAAATCCAGATGGAACACCCCTGGTACCATTTTATCTTGATTATACTTTTATAGGTCTATCAGTAATTATTGCAATTATATCAGCAACAGTGGCAGCATTTGTACCAGCAAGAAAATCTTCAAAGCTTAATCCTATAGAGGTGATAAAGAATGGCTAATATATTAGAATTAAAAAATATAGACAAGATCTATGGTGAAAAGATTAAAACACAGGTACTATTTGATGTTAATCTTCAGTTTGAGGAATCTTCCTTTAACTCAATTATTGGAGCTTCTGGTAGCGGGAAATCAACCTTAATGAATATTATGGGTACCTTAGATAAACCAACAAATGGAGAGGTATTTATCAACGGTACTTCCACACTAAATTTAAATAAAAACCAATTATCAGAATTAAGAAATGAAACTATTGGATTTATATTTCAATTCCATTACCTCCTACCTGAGTTTTCAGTATATGATAATGTAATGATGCCATTTCTAATTAGAAATGGCAAGGAAACAAAGGAAGCTGTTAAAAGGGCAAATGATTTAATTGAAATTGTTGGATTAACTAAAGTAAGAAATAATAAGGCTACAGATATATCAGGAGGACAGCAGCAAAGGGCAGCTATTGCAAGAGCCTTGATTAATAATCCTAGTATTATTTTAGGTGATGAGCCTACAGGAAATCTAGATTCAGAATCTACTGAAACAGTATATAATTTACTAAAAGATATAAATCAAGAATTTAAATCTACATTTATCGTTATAACTCATGACAAGAGAATAGCAGAAAAGGCAGATAGAATTCTAGAAATAAAAGATGGTATTATAAATATGGATATCAGAAAATAATAAAATGGGATTTTTGTCATTCTGAACGAAATGAAGAATCTAAGATTTTAAGATCCTTCCTTTCTCTCAGGATGACTACTAATAAGTTATTAGATAATTGAATTGAAAATCTATTTATACTTTAAAATCTATATTATATATTTCTTCATTTAATACTAGTTTCCTCTTAGCAGGTTTTGTTTCTACTATGACTTTTCCTTTTCTAATTACATACAAGCATTCACTGGTAAGCCTTATAGCTTCTTTCTCATCTTTTGCATCTAAGATAATTAAATCAGCTCCTTTGCCAACTTCTATTTTATTATCATGAATATTAAGAGTTTTTAGGCCATTTACAGATATCATATCAAATAGCTGTGGCATTTGATTGTTTCCACTTAAATGTGCAGTATGCATTAACAAATTAGCTGCTTGAAGCATATTACCCTTACCCATAGGACCAAAAGGGTCCATAATATTATCATTACCTATGCTTACATTAATATTATTACTTAACAACTGATCTACTCTAGTATGACCTCTTTTTCTTGGATAACCGTCTAAACGATTTTGTAGCAAGGCATTAGATGATGGATTTGTTACTATATTCATGCTAGCTCTTTTAATCAAACCCATTAATTTAGATACATAGTCATTATTATAATTATGCATAGCTGTTGTATGGCTGGCTGTTACTAATCCTTCCATTCCATTAGTTATGGCATACTTAGCAATGACCTCAGTAAATCTAGATTGTTCATCCCCAGTTTCATCTGTATGAATATCCACTAGCTTGTTATATTTATTGGCTAATTGGAAGATATACTCAATAGATTTTATGCCATCTTCTCTAGTGAATTCAACTTGAGGAATACCACCAACTACATCAGCACCCATTTTTAAGGACTCTTCCATTAGTATATCCATACCTTTATAAGCAAAAATCCCATCTTGAGGAAAGGCAACTACTTGTATATCTATATAATCCTTCATTTCCTCTTTTACTTCTAAAAGGGCTTCCAGAGTTACTAAACTTTTTTCTGTTGAGTCAGTATGAGTTCTTACTTTCAATACTCCATTAGTTATTAGCCATTTTAATGTCTCTTTTGCATTAGTTTTTATATCTTCTTTGGTCAAACTTAGTTTTCGTTCTCCCCAAATTTGAATTC
Organism: uncultured Tissierellaceae bacterium; assembly: GCA_964484955.1. Lineage (GTDB taxonomy): Bacteria > Bacillota > Clostridia > Tissierellales > Tissierellaceae > CAYZDC01. The sequence continues at coordinate 103 of CAZAGS010000097.1, read as the reverse complement.
CTTCTAAAAGAGTACCACTATGATTATAGCGTGGATTACCTGCACTTAGTGCAGAGTCTAAATGAACATGAGATTCTACAAATGGAAGGGATACTAAATTACC
>CAZAGS010000096.1:0-6301 GCA_964484955.1 uncultured Tissierellaceae bacterium | reverse complement strand
ACTCACTATCTTGCTTTAACTATTCAACTACAATCGCTTCTCTATTTTTGTAATAACCACAAGCTGAACATATTCTATGCGGTTGTTTAGGCTCATGACATTGTGGACATTCAGAAATAGTAGCTTTATTAAGTCTATAAGATGACGCTCTTCTTTTGTTCTTTCTTTGTTTAGACGTTTTTCGTTTTGGTACTGCCATTTAAGACACCTCCTTAATTCTTTGGAAAAAGATTCTTTAGTTTCTCAAATCGTAGGTCTGTGTTATCTATAACACAATCACATGATTCTTTATTTAGGTCTACACCACAGTTTAAGCAAAGTCCCTTGCAATTATTTTGGCAAAGGGTTTTCATAGGCAAAGATGCAACTACTTGACTCAAAATATATTCCTTTGGATCGAAAAGATCTTTATTATAATAAATTTTCTCTTCAATTTCCATATCATAACTTTCGTCTTCTATATCATTGCTATATGAATTATCATCACTGTCAACTAATCTTCCTGATAAGCTTGATTTCATATCTAAAATTGTAGGTTGTAAACATCTATCACATTGGGCCTTATATTTATAAAATATATCCAAATGTATTAAGTTGACACCATCAACTTTGAATACACTTCCATTGTAATTAATAGGTCCAACAATTTCAAATAAATCACTTTTTAGTTCTTTAATGTCACTTTTTTCTATACCTTCAATATGGTATACCTTATCAGTTCCATTTAAAAACCTTGCTAAATCAAATATCATTAATTTCACCTCTTAAACTAACACAGTTTATTATATAAAGGAGTACTTGTTTTGTCAAGAATTATCTATTATTTACTAATTCTAATGTATCCCTTGCTATCATTAACTCTTCATTAGTTGGTATTACTAAAATTTGTGCGCTGGCAAAACCTCTACTAATTGCAGCTTCTACTCCTCTAGTTTTATTCAATTCTTTATCTATAATAATATTTAAACACTCTAGTCCATTACATATTTCTTCTCTTATTACATCTGAATTCTCACCAATGCCTGCTGTAAATACCAATACGTCTACACGACACATTTGAGCTGCATATGCTGCTACATATTTAGTAACTCTGTTACAAAATACATTCAATGCTAATTTAGCTCTTTCATTACCCTTTTCGGCTTCAATTTCTAAGTCTCTAAAATCACTACTTATTCCAGAAATTCCCAATACCCCAGACTCTTTATTTAAAAGATTATTTACTTCATCAAATGTAATATTTTCTTTGTCCATTATAAAAGGTATTATAGCTGGGTCTATATCACCTGATCTAGTTCCCATTGCAAGTCCTTCTAATGGAGTAAAGCCCATACTTGTATCTATTGATTTGCCACCTTGTACTGCAGTAACACTAGAACCGTTACCCAAGTGACAAGTAACAATATTTAAATCTTTGATATCTTTACCCAGCATTTCTGCTGCCCTATTTGCTACATATTTATGAGAAGTACCATGGAATCCATATCTTCTTATTTTATATTTTTCATATAATTCATAAGGTATAGCATACATATAGTTTTCAGCTGGAATTGTTTGATGGAAAGCTGTATCAAATACTGCTACCATTGGTGTTTCTGGCATTAATTCTTTACATGCATTAATCCCCATAATATTTGGAGGATTATGTAATGGTGCCAGCTCTACACAATCTTCAATTGCTTTCATAACAGCATCATTAATAATTACTGATTCCGAAAAGTATTCTCCTCCGTGTACCACTCTATGTCCAACAGCATTAATTTCATCCATAGATTTAATAGCACCGTAATTAGGATCTACTACAGCTCCTAAAACTAATTCTAAAGCCCTTTTATGGTCTTCCATTGCTTCTTCAATTACTACTTTATCTTTACCTGTAGTTTCATGTTTTATTCTCGAACCTTCTATACCTATTCGTTCTACTAAGCCTTTTGCTAAAACATTTTCTCCCTTCATATCTATTAATTGATATTTTAAAGAAGAACTTCCACAGTTTATTACAAGAATATTCATATACATACCTCCTATTAGTTCTATCACTATACAATATTAATACATTATACACTATAAATCAACTGATATAAAGCTAAGTTTGCAATTTAATTCACTATTATATAATGATTCTCATTATGATATAATTTAATTAATATTATTTTGGAGGTTATCATGAAAATTCTTGGACTGATTACTGAATATAATCCTTTTCACTTTGGGCATAAATATCATTTGGAACAATCTATGAGACAAACAAATTCAACTCATTCTATTGCTGTAATGAGCGGATCTTTTGTACAAAGAGGTCAACCATCCTTTGTTGATAAATGGAGCAAGGCAAAAATGGCTATAGATAATGGAGTAGACTTAGTAATAGAATTACCCATGGTATATTCTAGCCAAAGTGCTGAACTCTTTGCACATGGTGCAGTTAATCTGCTTAACAGTACTCAGGTAGTTGATTATTTAAGTTTTGGAAGTGAAGTTGGGGAATTAGATCCTTTAAAGGAATTAGCAAAAGTATTTGTAGAAGAGCCACCACTTTACAAAGACAACTTAAAACATTTTCTATCTCTAGGATTTTCTTTTTCCGTTTCTAGAAGCAAAGCTATTGAAGAGTATTATGGTTTTGAAAACAACAAGGATCCCTATGCTGCTGTTCTAAAGGGTTCTAATAATATTCTAGCTATAGAGTATTTAAAAGCATTATACAGATTAGATTCTAAAATAATGCCTGTTGCTATTAAAAGAATAGGAAGTGCCTACAATGATTTAGACATTAGAAAAGGCTATGCATCAGCTACAGGTATTAGAAATAAAATATTAGAATCAGGATTAACTTCTGTTAAGGATCTAGTTCCATCTGAAACTTATAGGGTGCTGCAGGATTACCAAGAAAAATATAAAAACTTTAATAAAATTGATAACTATGAAGATATATTTAATTACCTGCTTCGTACTGTAAATATAGATTTACTTAAAGGGCTACTTCATATGGAGCCAGGCTTAGAGAACAGAATTATTAAAATGAGTGAAATGTCTCTAAATATCAATCATATAATTCAAAGTATTACTAGTAAGAGGTATCCTTTGACTAAGATACAAAGATTATTCATTCACTTATTAAACAATTTAGATGGGGAGACTATTAATCAATTATATAAGAGTGACCCTGACTATATTAGGGTTTTAGGCTCTAATAAAAAGGGCTTCCAAATACTAAATTTGATAAAAGAAAACTCAAATATAAATATTATTACTAAGTATGCAGATTATAAAAATCTAAATAATCCATTAATTAATAGCTTCTTAACTATTGAAGAAAAGGCTACAGATATCTTTTTCTTAGGCCTAAAATCAAAAGAACCCTTAGTTAACTTAGATTATACTACTACAGCATATTTTAAATAATTTATAGCTTTTTTCATATATTTTTTTATCTAAAATATAATGAAAGAAGAGGTGATTATTTAATATGGAAAAGATAAATAAAATTCAGTATAAATTTTTTACAACTTTAGTTTTAATAATTGTAACTCTTATTATTATAAATCCAACTATTGCCATAGACAGTGCAAGGGAAGGGCTAGAACTCTGGTTCAATATATTAGTTCCTTCTCTCTTGCCCTTTCTGATTCTATCAGAATTATTAATATCCTTGAAATTTGTAGATTTTTTTGGTAGGCTTTTAGAGCCAATCATGAAACCACTTTTCAAAATTTCTGGTCAGGGAGCTTTTCCACTTATGATGAGCCTTATGTCTGGATATCCAGTAGGAATAAAGCTTGCTTCAAGATTAAGGGAAAAAAATATAATTAGCAAAGAGGATGCTAGTAGATTAATTTGTTTTGTCTCCACTTCTGGTCCCTTATTTATATTAGGCGCGGTCTTAATTGGAATGTTAAACAGTCCTAAATTAGGTCCACTAATAATTTATCCTCATTATCTAGGCTCATTAACACTTGGTATAATATTTAGCAAAGTAAAACTTGATAAAACCCAAGATTCCAGTAGTAAAAATAGGGGAAAGGTAAAATTTATTGAAGAAAATAATAATTCCACAATAAAAAAGTCTATAGGTTTATTAATTTCAAATAGTGTAAAAAATAGTATAGATTCTATCTTAATGATTGGTGGATTTGTTATTATCTATTCTGTTATTATAGAATTGTTATTTCTTTCAAAAGGATTTAATAGTTTAATTATAAGTAGCTCAAAGTATTTAAATATTTCACCAGACCTGATTAAAGCAACAATTGCTGGAATAATAGAACTTACTACCGGTTGTAAAAGAATTGCAGCCTCAAACATTAGTATTATAGGTAAAATACTATTTTGTAATTTTATAATAGGATGGAGTGGATTATCTGTACATAGCCAGGCTCTAAGCTTTATAAGCTTAACAGATTTAAATAGTTATTTATACCTGTTTTCTAAATTTCTTCATGGAATAATTTCAACTACTTATGCATATTTAATATATATATTTTTTTATAAAGATACTATAATTCCTTCTATGGCTCCCTTATCCTATGTAATTAATAAGGACTTAAGCAATTGGATATATACGTTTATGAATTCTTTAAAAGTATCAATACTAGTAATATTAACTTTTGTTATATTCTCACTACTTATTAACCAATTGCAAAGAAAAAAGAGTTAAAAGGCTTAATTTCCGCCTCTTAACTCTTTTCTATTTTCATTAAGAAATTGAATAACTTCTTTTAAACTTTCTTGTGTTTCCATAAGTAAATTATCCGCGTATTCCATAGCTCCTATTCTGATTTCCTTAGCATTTGCCTGAGCCCTATTAATAATTTCTTCAGCTCTCTGGTTAGCCATTTTAGAAATACCCTCTTCTTCTAACATTTCTTCTAATCTATATTCAGCTTCGCTTAATAATGTATCTGCATCACTTTGAGCATCTGCTAAAATTCTTTGCCTTTCTTCCTTTATCCAAGAAGCTTGTTTTATTTCATCAGGAAGTTTTATTCTAATTTCCTTTATAATATCTAGCAATTCATCTTTATCTACCATTACTCTACTGGAAAATGGTAATGAACTTCCAGCTTCTACTATGTCTTCAACTTCATCTATTAGTTTTAATACATCCATAGTTATATTTCCCCCTTGATTTTATTTTTAAGTGCTTTTTCTACTACTGGCGGTACAAAACATTTAACATCTCCACCAAGCATAGATATTTCTTTGACTATACTAGAAGAAAGGTAAACAAATTCTGTACTTGAAACCATAAACAAGGTTTCCAAATTATCATTTAACTTTTTATTTACCAAAGCCATTTGCATTTCGTATTCATAATCAGAAACTGCTCTTAATCCTCTAACCATAGTGACACAATTTCTTTTTATTGCATATTCACTTAATAATCCTGAAAAACTATCTATTTCTACATTATCAAGATGAGCTGTAGTTTGTTTTAATAGTTCCATTTTTTCTTCTACAGTAAATAGACCTTTTTTTGAAGGATTATTTAAAACAGCTACTATAACTTGTCCAAATCGCTTAGAGCACCTTTCTATAATATCTAAATGACCATTTGTAACTGGGTCAAAACTACCTGGATAAATAACAATCATTTAATTCCTCCTAAAATGTATGTATTTTATAAAAGTCTAATGTAATACTTCCATAAGTTTTTTCTTTATATTTAATAAAATCAAATAAATTGTCTTCTAGAATCAACTCTTTTTCATGTTCTATAATAATTATTCCCTGAGGAAGTAATATTTGTTTGTTACTTATCTCTTCTAATGTACTTAATAATAAATCCTTATTTTTAAATGGTGGGTCTAGATATATATAATCAAATTTCATATGATTTTTATTAAAGTCATTTATGGCTCTTTTAGCATCTTTTCTTATAATTTCACTGCAATCTAAAAAATCTGTATGAATTAGGTTTTCCTTAATTATGGATAAACTAGCAGGGGAAATATCTACAAAATAAGATTTTAAGCTTCCTCTACTTAAAAATTCTATTCCTATTGAACCTGAACCAGCAAATAAATCAAGTACAATAGCCTCCGGACTAATATTGCCAAGAATATTGAAAAGAGATTCCTTAATCCTGTCTTCTGTAGGCCTAACATCTAGTCCTTTTGGAGATTTTAATTTATGTCCTTTTTTAAGTCCTGAAATAACTCTCAATAGCATTATTCTCCTTTATCTAAATTATTACTATTTTAACATATAATAGACAAATAATAAAACATTAATTAAAAATTAATTCCTCTCCAATGTCTTTAAACATGTTTTTAACTTTCAATTTTATTCCCTTGTATTC
>CAZAGS010000095.1:1463-6402 GCA_964484955.1 uncultured Tissierellaceae bacterium | reverse complement strand
CCAACTATACCCCCAACTTTTCCCTCTCCATATACTACCCCATCAAAAGTAGAGTTGATAATCTTACCCGCAGCACAAGACCAACCTACAAGTCCACCCACTGTATCCTTGCCTTTAACAAATCCTGAAAAATGACAATTTTCTATAGTACCGTTGTTGTGTCCTACTATTCCGCCAATAGTGCTTTTTTCACCACTAGGTGTAACAACACCTTGAACAGATAGGTCTTTTATTAGGGCACCGTCTTTAAGATAACGGAAAAATCCTTGACTAGATCCTTCAACTGATATGGACAAACCACTTATAGTATGTCCTTGACCATGAAATGTTCCAAGAAATATTGGGATTGGAAGGAAATCTATGCCCTTTAGATCTATATCAGCATCTAAATAAACTGATCTACCATTTGACCAATCATCAAAAGAACAGTTTTTTGAAAATTGGATTAAGTCTTCAACCGTTGATATATGAACATCATCAGGATGTGATTTTATAGCAAATATAGGTATAATGGTAGTAAGTATAATTAAAAAGATCATCATTATAGAAATAATAGAATTAGTTTTTCTCATAATTTATTTCCTCCGATCCCTCTTCTCTATGCACTTCATCTAGATTATCATTTTTGTCTAATATAGGTTTTATCTCTCCACTAATCTTACCATCTATGATAGCATCTATTTCTCCCTTAACATAAGCATGCAATCGCCCTTGCATATGTACTGTACCCTTTTGTTTAGTCAGAGGCTCCATCTTTTTCAACTCAAATGAAGTCCGCTCAATAATAACATCTCCCAAATAAAGAAGTTGTGGAAGAACAAATATAACAAGGAAAACTGAAATAATAGTTCCTTGTCCTAAGTATGTTCCTAGAACAGCTGTAGCTCCATCTGTTGAAATAAAACCTATTAAGATACCCGCCACAGCCAAAATAGTGCCTGAAGTCATAACTGTAGGAAATCCTTGATTTAAAGCTTCAATTACTGCTTCACGAGCAGACATTTCCTTTTTCAAAGCTAAGTAACGACTTGAAATTATTATAGCATAGTCAATATTAGCTCCCATTTGAATAGATGAAACTAGTAAATATCCTAAGAAATATACTCCTTGATTAGAAACATAAGGCCATGAAAAATTAATCCAAATACTGGCTTGGATTACTGATATAAGCAGTATTGGAAGCCCAGCTGATTGAAATGTGAAAGTTAAAATTATAATTACAAACAAGACTGATAAAATACTAATAATCAGATTATCATTATCAAAAGTTGTAGATAGGTCCAATGCATTTGTTGATTCACCTATTAAATATACAGAATCTCTTGGATAATATTTGTGGGCCTCTCTATAGATGGTAGATATAAAATCAAAAGTTTCCTGACTTTCATCCGGCAGATTAAGGTACAACAACATTCTACTATAATGTTCTCCTTCCATCTGCATACGAGCCATAGACATCTGATCATTATATTCCCTTAGTTCTTCAACTATTTCATCATCTAAAGAAACATAACCCAAGACTACTTCTTCATATAAAAACTGATACATATCTATAAGGGGAACTCCATACTGACCAATACCACTAATCACTTTTGAATAATTTTCACCATTAACTGCATATGCAGAATAAAGAATTTGTGCAATCTCGTAGTCTAAATCTGCTAACTCAGCAAATTGCCTTGGAGTTAATGAATCAGTTAGGGTATATCCACCCATAGCTTCAATATTAGAAAGTCCTACAGCCATTTCTACCTCTGGATACATTTTTAAATATGACAGGAGCTGTTTTTCTGAAGCATAATCTCCAGCTGGAACTATAAGGGCCAGCATATTTTGTTTGCCAAAGTTTTCAGTAATACGGTCTTCTGCTAATTGTGCATCACTTATACTATGTCCTCGTATTTCGCTCATAGAAAATAGAAAGGGAGCTTTACTGGAAAAGATAAAACTTGTAACAAGTATCACAGCAAAAATAGGTGGTATAATATATCGGGTTTTAATTGAAAATCGTCCTAATATAGATACAGAAGGAATGAAGCTCTTATGTTTTGTTTTATCCATTAGATTACTAGAGATTACTAATAATCCAGGCATTAAAGTGAATACAGATAACATACTAAGTAAAATTGCCTTAATCATAACCATAGCTAAATCTAGCCCAATTCCAAACTTCATAAAAGCCAAAGCTGCTAGTCCTGCCATAGTAGTTAAACTACTTGAAGAAATCTCTGGAATAGCCTTTGTTAATGCCTCAATAGCTGCGTCTCTAGGAGAAAGGTGTTGTCTTTCCTCACTAAAACGATGAGTAAGAATAATAGCATAATCTATAGCCAATGCTAACTGAAGGATAACACCTACAGAATTAGATATAAATGAAATTTTCCCCAGCATAAAGTTGCTTCCCATATTAAGCAATGCAGATACTCCAAAAGTGGCTAGTAGTATAGGAATTTCTGCATAAGAATTTGAAGTAAAGATTAAGACTAAAAGTATTATAATAGAAGCAAGCACACCTACAAGAGTCATATCCTTCATTAATTGGTCAGCCATATTAAAACCAATGGTTGTAGAAATAGATGTGTCATATGGGCCTACAATTTCACGTATCTCTTCCATTGCTGCCAAAATATCTGGATCCGTTTCCTCACCCTTAAATAGCACTACAAAAAGCCCCGCCGAGTTTTTATAATGGTCCTCTGTGTTTTCAAACATAACAGAATCCACACCATTAACCTTTTCAATGACCTGGGCTATCTCTTCACCATTTATATAGGATATATTTGAAACCATAATATTTGCCATAGCAAAAGTAGTGAATTCTTCATCCATAATAGTAATCCCCTTGCGGGTATTGCTATCTTTGTCTAGATAATAAACTATATCATCTTCAACATCCACCCAAGACATGGAAAAAAGGCTAAAAATAATTAGAATAATAAAAAATAAGAATAATAAATTACGTCTATCAACAATTGTCTTTGCAACTTTCCCTAATAATGGCTTTCTCTCCAATTGAATTCACCCCCTTAGGTCAATAATATCAGAATGTTGAAAGATATACAATATATGGTATTTTTTACTGATCTTTAATACTCTAATATGATACAATATTATCAAATACATAGGGGGGATATAAATGCGTCAGTTCAATTCTAATAGTACTTTTTTATTCATTATTTCAGGTATTATAATAGCTTTTGTTATTGCTCAATCTCTATTTTTTCTTGTTAAAGCTTGGAAAAGAGCTAAAGAATTAGGTATGGAAACTAGAACTTTGAAAAGAATCCTAAAAAGTAGTGCATTTTTTACTATAGCTCCTGCTATATCCATAATCTTAGGGGTAATTACCCTATCCAAGTTCCTTGGACTTCCCTTACCTTGGCTAAGACTTAGTGTTTTAGGGGCTTTAACTTATGAATTACCAGCAGCTACTTCTACTGCTGCTGCCTTAGGTATTTCCATTGCAGAAGATGTGAGAGATCCTGTTGTATATTCTACTATCGCTTGGGTTATGACCTTAGGAATCCTAGCAGGATTAATTATTGTAACCCTATTCTTGAAAAAGATTCAAGCTGGTATTGATAATATACAAAAAAGGGATAAAAAATGGGGAGAAATTTTTCTTACATCAATTTTTATGGGTATGATATCAGCATTTCTAGGAATGATATTTTCCGACATAACTATAGGAATTGTAGGCTGGATACCAGTATTTGTTATGATTATTTCATCATTAATAATGATAATATGCGGGTATTTTATAAAAGTTCATAAAGTAAAATGGTTAGAGGACTATGCTCTACCAATCAGCATGCTGGGAGCCATGGCTCTATCAATTCCAATAACTGGACTAATAGCTTAGGAGGTTTTATGATGAAAAATAGAAGTTATGAAGAAAATATCCACATATGGGGTAGAATTTGGTGCTCTCTTGCAATATTTATGTTTCTACTTTTCCCCCTTGCAACTAGTATTTATTATTCAGCCTGGCCAAGCCCTGCTGGTTTATTCAAAGGTTTAATAGGAGTTGCCCCTATCTTTTGGACTGTAGGAGCAATTGAAGTTTTTACCTTTGCACCAATGTTGGGTTCTGGCGGTACTTACTTAGGATTTGTAACTGGAAATTTAACTAGTCTAAAAGTTCCCTGTGCCTTAAATGCCTTGGAATCAAATAATATAAAACCAGGAACAGAAGAAGCTGAAGTTGTTTCCACCATAGCCATAGCTGTTTCTTCTATAGTCACTACTATTATTATATTCTTTGGGATTTTACTATTATCTCAACTACAACCAATTCTAGAATCCGATTTACTAGCTCCTGCTTTTGAAAATATATTACCTTCACTTTTTGGAGCCCTAGCAGTAGTATTTATTTCAAAGGACTGGAAAATTGCAGCCGCACCTTTGATTTTTATGGTAGTTTTATTTATAGCTATTCCTTCCCTATCAAGCTCTGTTAGTATCATGGTACCTGTTGGAGCTATAATAGCTATAGTAGTTTCCAGAATACTATATAAAAGAGGATTACTTTAAACCCTATAAAAACAGCCTATGATTTATTGCAATCATAGGCTGTTTTATTTTTAGTCTTTTATGAATATTTATCTTAAGCCATAAATTCTAATATCAAATTCATAAATCTATCCAAATCATCAGTCATAGGAGCGTGACCCCCATTGTCTAACAGCTCTAACTTTGCTATATCTCCTAAAGCTTCAGCAATTCCTAAACCCATATCCATAGGTACAACTAAATCCTCCTTACCCTGTATAACCAAAGTAGGAGCCTTAATTTTATGAACTTCTCCACTACCTTCTACTACTCCATTATGTTCATTTGAAATATTAAAATGAACCAAAGAATAATCAATATCTACTAAATTTCTTTGAGTAAGCATCTCATCTAAATATTTCTCATACCTTTCTTCTGTTGGTTTATT
>CAZAGS010000095.1:0-1363 GCA_964484955.1 uncultured Tissierellaceae bacterium | reverse complement strand
ACTTCTATAACTTTCCTAATTTCTTCTCCCTCTAGTCCATATAGAAAATTAGTCATATTTGCCACACTGCATGAATGATTAGGAATTATTCTAATTCTTTGGCCTACTTTAAATTCATTAGGGTCTTCAACCACTATCTTTCCTACTTCTTCTGAAAGACTTTCTAAAATAGCCTTGGGATGATTAATAATCTTTCCGTATCCAATAATAGATGCATTACCATGGGCCCCTTTATCTAATCCCAGACATTTACTGCCACTATCACATAAAAATACTCCCTGCCTAGGGTTGGAAATAATAGAGGCAAGTACAGTAAGTGCACAATCATCTTCGGTGGCAATACCAAGGGATATTTGAATTACATCATTAAATACATAATTACCTGGATGATATATATTAATATAGGGATTTTCTATATTGTCAAAATATGTGGGAGTTGACCCTGTAGATACATAGTCAACTTTATATCCATTATCTCTTAAGATATTATAACAATATTCAAGTGTTTCAGCCTCATCTCGAGAACACTTAGCTACCTTTTCTCTTGTATCTACACCATATACGTGTCCTGGATGCGTAGATATCCCCTTAAATACTAAATTCTCATATTCTTTCATCTCATTTAAAAAATCTATAATATTTTCCTTAGCTATACCAAACCTATTTAGTCCACTATCTACTATCACTGTGTAATTAATTTTAACATCTTCTTCTTTAGCTTTTTCATTGATTAATTCTGTAGTTTTTAAATCATCTAATCTAACAATAAAATTAGATTTTCTGGCTAAAGATACTATACGACTAATTGCGATAGGATCTGAAACAGGATAGGCATACATAATGTTCTTTGCCCCTAATTCAGCAGCTGCCTCACACTCATCCAGTGTTCCACACAAGACTCCTTTAGCTCCCTTATCTATCTGCATTTTAATCAGTTCAGAACTTTTATGGGTCTTAGTCATTGGCCAGATTTCTTTATTATTTTCCAGAGCCATGCTATGATATCTATTAATATTTCTATCTAATATATTCAAATCTACCAATACTGCCGGGGTTGCTAATTTCTTAATATTCATCCAAATCACCTCAGTTCTATTTTAGCTTATAACTCTTTATTTATAAAGTAGTTTAAATTATTTACATATTAATACCGCCGACTTGCATCGGCGGTTCACACAATAATTTAGGAATTAACTTTAAATGAAACTTTAACATTAACACGATATTTCACTATATTATTGTCATCTACTAATGCCTGAAAGTTTTTAACGTAAACACTTTGAATATTATCAATGGTCTTTGAAGCCTCTGTAACTGCAACCTGTGTAGCTGCCTCCCAACTTTCAGTAGAATCTGCTAATAA
>CAZAGS010000094.1:0-6467 GCA_964484955.1 uncultured Tissierellaceae bacterium | reverse complement strand
GGTTATTAACTTATTTTCACTGGAGGATTATATGGATATATTAATTGAGAAATACAACAAACTAATAAAAGTAGCTATAATTATCCTTATTTTCTTAAGTCTGATTTACTTAAGATTTTTCTTTCAAAAAGGAATATTATATGATGATGTTTTCTTAGTTCAAAAAGGAACATCTGAAGGAATAGATTTTCAAGGTAAGTCTAGATGGGGTGATTTAAAGTTAACTGTCAAAGGTGATCATTTAAAAGAAGGCAATGTAACTGTAGATTATCAACTTCCAAATAATATTCAGAACAATTATGAAGTAGAATTTACTGAGGAAATGCCAAATTATAAGCAGAAAGTAAAAATCACAGACCACACAGGCCAAGTTATTTTTAAGGGATTTTATACAGCTAATAGTGGTTTTATATTCTTAACTGACGAATTAGAGGAAATTGTATTTCCGGAATTACATTTTGATATTATGGAAAGTCCACCTAAAAACCCATATGATTCAAACTATGAAATTACGCCATATAATATAATAAATATTGCTACGAAAAGGAATTTAGGCATAAGAGGGAAGGGTCAACCATTTGTCTTTGCAATATTGTTACTTATAATTACGGCTATAGATATTAAATATCCCCTATTTTTCTTTCAATTAGATACTTTTCTTAATGTGGAAGATGCAAAGCCTTCTGAATTTTTTCTTGCTATGCAAAGAATGAGTTGGTATGTAATGCCTATTATCTCATTGATATTGCTTGTAGTTGCAATAACATAAATATAGATTCAAAGGTTATACATCCTAGGTTTACGGAGAATATGCTATAATAATACCATGAGTATGAAAGTAAATATATAAATCTACTCCCCAGAAGCTAATGATAATATAGGAGGGAATTAATTTGAAAATAGTAATTGCGTTAGGCGGAAATGCTTTAGGAAATAGTCCGGAGGAACAACTAGAACTAGTGAAACAAAGCTCAAAACCAATAGTAGATTTAATAGCAGATGGTCATGAAGTAATTGTAGCCCATGGAAACGGACCACAAGTTGGAATGATAAAGGCAAATATGCCGGAGGTACCTTTCCCAGAGTGTACAGCAATGAGTCAAGGTTATATTGGATATCATTTACAAACTGCAATTAGAAGTGAATTAAAAAGAAGAAAAATCAACAAGTCAGTTGCTACTATTATAACACAAGTAATTGTAGACAAAGATGATCAAGCCTTTAAAAATCCAACAAAGCCTATAGGTGGATTCTATAGCCAAGAAGAAGCAAATATAATTTCTGAAGAAACTTCATTTATATTTAAGGAAGATGCTGGAAGAGGGTATCGTAGAGTTGTGGCTTCTCCTATGCCCGTAGATATAGTGGAAACAGATATGCTTTTAACTATGATAGATAATGGTCATATAGTAATATCTGTAGGAGGGGGAGGAATCCCAGTTTATGAAGATGGTAATGATTTAATAGGTGTTGAGGCCGTTATAGATAAGGATTTTGCATCTTCCAAATTAGCTGAAAAAATAGATGCAGATTATTTAATAATATTAACAGCAGTAGACCAAGTAGCTATTAATTACGGAAAGCCTAACGAAGAATGGTTATCAGAATTAGACATAGAAACTTTAGATAAATATATTAAAGAAGAACATTTTGCCCCAGGGTCAATGCTACCAAAAGTAGAAGCAGCTAGAGAATTTGCCTTATCAAAACCTGGTAGAAGAGCTTTAATAACATCTTTAGAAAAGGCAGCACAAGGAATAAAAGGTGAGACAGGGACAATAATCATAAATAAATAGGAATGATGCAAATCTTGAATCACAATGTATAAAAGAGGTACTGCAGATTCTGCAGTACCTCAAATATTTAAAACACCCAATTACCATCTTTAAATAATAAGACTTCTGCACCATCTTTTTCATATCCTACTACTTGGAGCTCAGGTCCACCTACCATAAAGTCTACATGTATAAGACTAAAGTTTGCTCCTTTTGCTTCTAATTCCTCTTCTGTCATATTTGAACCATTTTGCATAGCATAGGCATAAGCTCTACCTAGTGCAAAGTGTACGGATGCATTTTCATCAAATAGTGTGTTATTAAATAATATGCCGGTGTTTGAAATAGGGGAATCATCTTGTACTAAGGCAACTTCACCTAGGTATTTAGCACCTTCATCATTTTCCATTAATTTTTCTAATACTTCATAACCCTTTTCTGCGTAGAAATCTACTACTTTACCATCTTTAAATGTGAAGCCAAAATTATCTACAAGTTTTCCATTTAGACTAAGTGGCTTAGTTGCTTTTAACTTTCCATTTACTTTTAGTCTGTGGGGAGTTGTGAATACCTCTTCTGTAGGCATATTAGCCACATAGGAGTCTCCTGCTAGACTTTCCTTAGAACCACCCATCCAGAAATGATCTTCCGCTAGAAACACCTCCAAATCCGTACCAGGCCCAGTCATTACTAATTTTTCAAATTGTTTTTTATTTAAGAAGTTTCTATATTTTTTAATATTTGCATCATGTACCTGCCATGCTTTTATAGGATCATCTTGATCTACTCTTGTGGCTTGGAATATTTTTTCCCATAATGCATCAATTGCTGCATCTTCTTTCAAATTTGGGAATACAGATTTTGCCCACGGAATAGATGGCATAGCAATAATATTCCATTTAGTAATACCAGTCATACGATATTTCATTACAGGGGACATGGCCAATGAAGCAGATTTTTGACTAGCTGCTACCACATCTGGATCAATATCTTTTAATAATTCTGGATTTGGTGCTGATATAAAGATATGATGATAATTATCTTTATACATCTCTTCCAAAGAATTTACTTTCCATTGTGGATAGCTTTCAAATACAAAAGCTTTAGCATTTTCATAACGAATAATTGTCATTTCATCATCATTTAGTAGAAATTCTACATGTTTTGCTCCAAGTTCATATGCCTTTTGCATTATCTTTCTAGCCAAGGGTAGTGTGTCTACATTACCAGAAACGATGAGACCCTCATTTACTTTTAAATTAATTCCTACCTTTACAGCTAGTTCAGCATATTTTTCTAAGTTGTATTCTAAATTTACCATGTTTTACCTCCTAAAATAATCTTAATACTATTTTAACATAATAATAGGTTATCTTGTCCTACTATTCTGCATATAATTAAATAGGTTTAAACTAAGGAGGGATTTATGTGAAAGTAGGAACCATTGTGAAGTATAACGGTGACCATATAGGAGTTTTTTTATACCCCCATAATAAGCTAGTGGATGATGACACATTATTTAGTATTATGAATAGATTAACAAAGAAAATATATCATGTGGGTCTTAAAAATGTAAAATTAGTTGAGAATATTTGTTGGTCTTGTGGATACGAGGTACTTAGTCATGAAACCGATACATGCCCTGTGTGCAATTGGATAATGTGTCCTAAATGTAAGTCTTGTATGAAAGCAAGATGTAGTGAGGACGGCATCTATATATTTGATTTAAAAAGTTGGCATGATTATAATGATTATCCAGAAGCTCAAGGAGATAATAATTATTGGGTCAAATTAGAAGACCATGAATTAGTTTATAAAGGAGAAATATTAGATATTGATTTTGAGATTTATGTTGAAAAGTTGGTTAGCATTGGGCTTGAACCTGTTTTAGTTATTGATTATAGCAGTTGGCAAGTATTTATTTATGCTAATACAGAGGATGTTGAAGATTTTCGAGATGTAATCAATCAAGACATAGTAGAAGAAGATGATGATTATGATTATTATGATATGGATATATTTGATATCTTGAACCGAGAACATGAGGAACTCTAGCACATATAAATTAGATGTTGAAAAGCTACCTTAGGGTAGCTTTAATCATTTCATTATATAAAATATTATAAGATGTAGGGGGTAAGCAGCATAAAAGAAAACTTGAAGAAATTTATTGCTAGGACCTAATTTACCATTATAAAGGTAAATAAGACCTAGGGATAATAATGCATATTGTTGGCCAAATCCTCGCAAAACTAGATTAGTGATAAATAGTATTAATGCCTGATGATAGATCTTTTTAGGATTTGGGTAATCTTTTGTATAATAAAATGCTAGTATATAAATAATTCCCACAAAATTGTAATCTACAGAAGTTAATAAGGCTATAAAGCAAGCAGCTAATATTAGTAAATTATTATTAAACTTATATTTACCTTCTTTATTATCTAGTAAGTAGATAAGAACTAATCCAATAAATAAAGTAAAAAATATATTTTGATGCATAAACTCTAATTTACCGTAAAAGGCTAAGTCAAAAGGATATTCAGATATTAAGGCAAATAAGAATAATCTATTAGCATATTTTTTTACATTGCTAGTATGGGTATAGCCTTCAACCAATAAAAAGGCGTATATAGGAAAAGCTAGCCTTCCTATAATTCTATATATATGAACACCACTATGAAATATAGCTCCATAATGGTCTATTATCATGGATAATAGGGCTATAATTTTTAAAATTAGTACATTCAAATTTATCACCAGTCCAGTTTTTATTAATCTATGACTATATTATATACAATTGACTCACACTAATATATAATAAAATGTAATGATTAAAAATTTGGAGGCTAAATAATTATGATTAAGGCATATTTAACATGGATTTCTACACCTTATGAAGGCGAAGACATGGAAATTAGATATAGTATATTTCAGGATGGAGACTTAATACTTAAGCAATCAATTTTCGAAGACTATACAAAACCAGCGCTTTGTGGATTAGTAGCAATGACAAGACTTTTAAAGCAATTAGAAAAATATATTAAAGATGAGATAGTAGTTATTATTAATGATGGTGCATTGTTTGAAATGTTAAATGGAACATCTAGGACTAAAAAGGAAGAAGTACAATATATAGGGCATAAAGTTAGAAAGGCAGTAGATAAGTTTTATGATATTCGAATAGAAAATATTAGTGGAAATTATTTAGAAATTCAAGAATGGAGTAATAATTTAAAGCCTTAGTAAAGAATAAAAATGGTAATGCATAGGTCTAACTTATACATTACCATTTTTTTATGAGATTATTTATTAAGTTTTGAAAGTTCTACAGCGATTTTTGCCCCAAGCATTGCATTATTATACACAAGTTGAATATTTGAATCAAGGCTTTTACCAGCTGTAATATCTTTAACCTTTGCAAGAAGGAATGGGGTTGTATCCTTTCCTTTAATACCTTTTTCTTCTGCTTCTTTTATTGCATCATTGATAGCATTTGTGATTGTATCATAATCCATAGCATATTGGTCTGGTATTGGGTTTGCTATAACTACTCCACCATTTAGACCTAAGTCCCACTTGATTTTAATCGCAGAAGCAATTTTATCAGGTGATTCTACATTGTAATCCACTGAGAATCCACTTTTCCTAGTATAGAAAGCTGGTAATTCATCAGTTTGATATCCGATAACTGGAACCCCTTGAGTTTCAAGATATTCTAATGTTAATCCAATATCAAGTATTGATTTTGCACCAGCACAAACAACGGCAACATTGGTGTGTGCAAGTTCCTGTAAATCAGCTGATATATCAAAGGTTTCTTGTGCACCTCTATGAACGCCACCTATTCCACCAGTTGCAAATACTTTAATACCTGCAAGCTCAGCAATAATCATAGTTGCAGCTACTGTTGTAGCACCATCTAAATTATTGGATACTATAAAAGGAAGGTCTCTTCTTGAAGCTTTAACAACATTTTTTGTTTTTCCAAGGTATTCAATTTCTTCACTTGTTAATCCAACTTTTAGCTTACCATTAAGAATTGCTATGGTAGCTGGGATTGCACCGTTTTCTCTAATTATATTTTCTACCTTTAATGCAGTTTCCACATTTAGTGGGTATGGCATTCCGTGAGATATAATTGTGGATTCTAAGGCAACTACTGGCATATGCTCATTTAGTGCTTTTAAAACTTCTGGGTTAATATCTAAATATTTCTTTAACATAAGTTTATCTCCTTTATTTTTGAATTTATATTTTCTATAGACATATTAGGATTTATTGTATTTTCATGAGATAGTGCAATAATTGAAGCTGCTACTGACATTTTTGCAGTTTCATCAATGTCTAAGTCATTAATATGTCCGTATACAAGTGCTGCGGTAAAAGCATCACCTGCGCCAGTAACATTAACTGGTTTTATAGGTTTAGCTTTTATATGCTTCATATTTATTCCGTCAGAATAAAATACACCATCTTCTCCAAGAGTAATGAATACATTTTTAACTCCTAAGTTTATGAAATACTCTGCTGCTCTTTTTAAATCTTCTTCATGGTTTATTTTAATTCCAGTAAGCGTTTCAGTTTCAATTTTATTAGGTTTTATAGTATGGAAATAGCCAATTAAATTTTTAACCTTTTTAGCCTTTGCAGTGGAAACAGTATCTAAGAAGAAATCAATGTTTTTATTGG
>CAZAGS010000093.1:0-6488 GCA_964484955.1 uncultured Tissierellaceae bacterium | reverse complement strand
TGATTATTGACATTTATTCAAATATTATACCTATAAAATTAATTTGTCAGACCTCTTCTTCTTATTTTTACATCTACTTGTACTTCTATATCTATATCAGAAAAGACATTCCGCCAATCTTCTTCTACTGTTTTCCATAACTTAGGGTGGAATTTGCTTAGGTATTCTGCGATTCCTAGGGCATCTGCTTTTATGTCTTTTTGTAATACATGGACTACACCTTCCAAGTCACCTTTTACCTTATCTGCTAAGACCTCTTTTATATCATTTAATAATTCAGGGTTACTTAAAATAGACTGTCCTCCAGTAAGTGTATACTCTTGAATGCTACCTTCTATTTCAATATTATATTTTATCTTTATCACTTCATCATTAGGGACCAGTTTTTTATCAGATTTTATACTTCTAGTGTTTAAGGTAATTATACTTCCCTTATAATCAGCATCTATTACCTCTGTCTTAATCTTTCCATTAAGCATAGTTAATGCTGCATTTTCTTTTCCGTTAATATAACCTACTAAAGCATAATCTTGAAAAACTCCCCCACCAGCTGCTTCTATTACATCACCTTTATGAGACAGTAGTGGAACTACTGATGCACACTTCCTATCCATATGGTATATAAATTCTGATAAATATTCCTGTGTAAAATATGTCGATTTTTGTGGATTAAGTAACAATCCAAATAAAGTCCCCTCTAAGGATTCTTGCTTCATATTATTTGGTACAAGTTCCATAAATTTTTCTGCTTCACCTTTTACTACGGTTACAAGGACCCTTTTATTTATGATAAAATCTCTCATAAGACCATCCAGGATTTGTTTTAGCATATGTTTATCCTTTGAAACCTCTTCTCCTAAGATTAATACTCTTAAGTGTTTAAAATAAAATGGACCTTGGACTTCAGTGGTTAACTTTCTTGCAGCTTGGAATATACTAGTTCCACTTGAATTTAATACATAGGTCTTGTCTTCTTGACTAGGATTCTTCCCTATGGCTTTAATATTAGGGTAAGTAATAGTAAGAGATAGATTCTCAACTTCATCATCTGCGAAATCTACTCCAAATGAATAAGGATAAATTCTTTGATTGATTTCAACCATATCCCAGCATCCAGTCAGGAGTATAATAGCTATCAGTAATAAAATCAATTTAATATTTTTCAATTATTTAACCTCCTACTTTTAAAATAAGATATGATAAAGATCAATGTAGGGAAAAAGAATATTGCAATAATTGATAATATATTTGCTATATTTCCCATTGCCTGATTTAATTGAATGTAATCTTGGGGAATAAGGGCAATTGTGTATATAATCGGTATCAATGGTAAGATGAATAATTCATGAGACTTAGTCTTAAATAGATTGGCTAGGACCTTGGCCAAGGAAAAATAACCTGGGGCTATAGTACCACTTACTACAAGTACCCAAAGGGTGGTTACTATTCCATCCAAATTTTCCAAAAATAGACCAGGGAAGTCTATTTCTTTTACTAAGGATAGGGTTGCCCAAGGGAATCTCTTTAATTGCTCTAATCCAAATATGGAAGCTGTTAAAAGAAACATAGATATATATATTACTGTTACTAAGACTATTGCATATAGGGATGCCTTAAAGATGTCCTTCTTTTTTTCTGCATAGGGAATAGCAAATAGTAATATTTCAAAGCTTCCATAGCTAATAATACCAGTCATAAATCCTTTTGGTAATGATTTAATATCTGATTGAAAGATTGGTAATAGGTTGGTAAAGTCAGCAGTTGGCAATGTTACTAGGACTAAAAATAATACAAATCCTAAAATTATTGGATAAATCAAGTATCCCATCCGACCAATTACATCTATTTCGCATCTGGCAGTATATGATATAACCAATATAAAAGTAAACATTATAACTTCAATAGGTGTTTCTGCCAGTAAAAATGCTCTTATGACCTCCGATAGGGTCCTAGCTACAAAGGCCAATAGGATTATAAAATACATTGAAAATATAAGCTGATATATTGTACTTAATATGGGTCCAAGGGTAGCTCTACTTATTTCAAATATATTTAAACCTGGAGAATATTCAAATATTTTAACTATCATACTTATCATAGCTATCATGACTATGCCGGATATTAATAAAGGTATCCAGCCATCTAATCCAACTATATTAGCTAGTTGACTAGGCAGGGATAATATGCCAACTCCAATTATGGCAGTAACTAATAATCCTTTTATTTGTTTTGTAGATATTTTAGTGTCCTTATTCATTATCTTCTCCTCATTCTAATCTTATTAATTGGATTAGTAAAACCTGGTCGTCTTTGTAGGTATTGAATAGGTGCCTTTACTGCAGTATCTTTTAAATCTCCTTCTTTCACTCCTAAGCCTGAATATGGAGACATAAATGGTATACCAAAACTATTCATTTTTAGCATGTGACCTATCATAAAAATAAAGCCTAATATAATTCCATACAAGCCTAATACTGCTGCTAGTAATATAAACACAAATCTACTGATTCTAAGTGCAGCACTTAGCTCATAAGAAGGTATAGCAAAACTGGATATTGTAGAAATTGCTACAACTATTATTATTATAGGACTAACTATTCCTGCTTCAACTGCTGCTTGCCCTATGATTAAACCACCTACTATTCCTATAGTAGTTCCTACAGGCCCAGATATTCTAGTACCGGATTCTCTAATTAATTCCATGGTACCCTCCATTATAACTGTCTCTATTACAGCAGGAAATGGCACACTGACTCTAGAGGCAGCAATAAAGTAAATTAACTTTGTAGGCAATAATCCTGGGTGAAATGCTGTTATTGCTACATATAAGGCAGGGGACAATAAAGTTAAAAACATGGCCACAAATCTTAAAAGTCTTATAGGGGTGGCTTCAGTCCAACGGGTATAATAATCTTCTGTAGATTGCATCAGGGTACCTATAGTAGCAGGAATAATCAAGGCAAAAGGGGAATTGTCCACTATTAATACCACCCTTCCTTCATATAATGCACCAGCTACTTCATCTGGTCTTTCTGTGTTATTTATTTGTGGAAAGGGAGAAAGATAATTATCTTCAATTAAATTTTCTAATATTGATGAATCTAATACAGCATCAATATCTATGGCATTTAGTCTGTTGTTTGCTTCTATAACTATATTTTTATCTACTATATCTTCTATATACATCATAACCACAGAGGTCTTGGACCTTCTACCAATTTTATACATCTTGCTTTTTAAATTAGTATCTCTTATACGCCTTCTAACCAAAGCAGTATTTGTTCTTAGACTTTCTGCGAAACCATCTCTTGGCCCTCTAATTACAGTTTCAGTTTTTGGTTCATCTACTCCCCTAGCAGGATACTTTTTAGTGCTAATTACAATAGCCACATCTATATTATCTATTAAAAGTATGGTGTCCCCAATTAAAATACTATCTAAAATCTTTTCTATATGAGTTTCCTCAACAATGTCCGAGGCGGATAAGCCTCCCCTTGTAATCCCTTCTAATATTGTGCTTTTAAATCCTTCTTCAGTAAAGGATTTTACTTCCTCTTCAAGAAAAAGGCTTCTAATTATATGGTCTGATATTGTATCACTATCTGCTATGCCATCAATATATATTACAGTCATTTTTACTTTTATAATTTGACCTACTTCAAATTCTCTATATATTAGGTCTTCACAATCTTTAAAATATCCATTTATTATTTCCCTGTTGGATTTTAAACTTTTTAATAGGTTTTTATTCATAGCTCCTCCTATTGGAATCTTAGTAGAATAAACAATAAGACCCCTAAAAATATATAGGAGTAAGATATTGCTTTAGTTAACTTTAATTCTTTTATATATCCTATCTTTTTATAGTTAGTGCCATCAATTAACAAACTTACTATTGCTACAAAAAGTATAATAAGAACTGTGCCATTAGAAAAATATTTCAATATATCCTTTAATAAAAACAAAATCCCACCTCCTAGTATTATAGTTACCAGAAGGTGGGATTTTATTCTTTTATATTGTTTTACATATATATACTTTGTCAATTATTTCTAAAAGTTTTTCTTTTGCCTTGTTTATTGAATCTTCATCTTGGAACAATCCAAAGACTGTAGGTCCACTGCCGCTCATAAGTGTACCTAAGGCACCATTAGCCATCATATTATCTTTGATCTTTTGTATAATGGGATTATCTTCTATTATAGGGGCTTCCATAATATTATTAAAGTTGTCTCCTACACATTTTAAATCTCTTTTGTCCATACAAGATATTAACCTGTCTATGTCTATATTATTATGTTTTTCTAAATCTAATTTGCTATAGGCATATTCAGAAGATACTCCTATACCTGGATTACCTAAAAGAATATGTAGATTATTAAAACTTTTTAAAGGGGTTAGAATATTTCCTATGCCTTTAGCTAGGGCAGTTCCACCTAATAGGCAAAAAGGAATATCAGCCCCTAATTTAACCCCTATTTCCATTAACTGGTCTAGGGATAAATTTAAATTCCATAACTGATTTAGAGCCTTTAATGTGGCAGCTGCATTAGAACTGCCTCCTGCTAGCCCAGCTGCTACAGGTATATTCTTTTCAATAGTGATATGAATACCTTTATCTATTCCACTTAAGTCTTTTAAATGTTCCCAAACTCTATAAACCAAATTAGTAGAATCCAAAGGTATTTTTAGTCCTCTAGATTCTACTACAATGCCACTATTAATTTCTTTAAAAGTCAATTTATCACACAAAGAAATTTGCTGCATAACAGTATTTAGTTCATGATAACCATCTGGCCGTTTATATAATACATCTAAAGCTAAATTTATTTTCCCATAGGATTCTATGACTAATTGATTCATTATATTTCTCCTTTTACTACGATTAATCCACATTATATCATAGAATACCACTTTTTAGTATATTTTTTACAGGGTAAAGTCTACCTTCTTTTCAATGATAATCTTATCTCCAACTTTTATATCATCAGAGCTTGAAATATTATTTGAATGGAGTATTTCTTCCATAGTTGTATTATATCTTTTAGCAATATCCCAAAGCATATCGCCTTTTTGAACAATATATATGATTATGCTTGGCTTATGCTTTTTATTTATTATCTCACCAGTTTCAATAATTTCCTTAATTCCATATACTCTTATTTCTTTATTAACTTTTAAATGATGATCTATGTTGCAAAATACTTCTATCTTTTCTTTACGTAAATCAAAGTTAATATAATCTAATTTATGGTCTAGTTCTAACTTTACATCATCCTCAAAGAGATCAGCTTTAATGTAGGATTTGTATGGGTATTCACCTCTGAAGAATTCAGGTTCATCACTTATTCTATCTAAATAATAGATAGCCAAGCTTACAAGACCCTCTATTATTACTTCACCATCAGAATATCTTTTATCTATTATGTTAGCACTTGCTTCTATATCGTATACTTCTTTTGTGTCTATTTCCTCAATTTCCACTGTTACTAACTCTTTGTTCCATAATTCAGCAAGGTTTTCAACTAGTTTGATTTCTTCTCTTTCTAAGAGGATATTTTCATTTGTAGAATATGCATCCACAGTTAAATCCTTATATTTTTCTTCAAAAGCTTTTCCAGTAGCCAGTATTTTTATGTCTACTTCTACTATTTTAGATTCACCTAATTCATCTTCTAATACCTGGTATAGACCTTCTATTACTTCTAGGTATAATTCTTTTTTGCCTTCTCTTTTGGCTCCTGGGATTTCTATAAAGTGATTAAAAGGGATTGTCTCTTGCAAGGAACTTACTAGACCTTCTCCATAGTAAATCATATTCACAGTTACATCACCAGATAATATAATTCTATCCTCTACTACCATGGATTCTATTTCTCTAGCTATTACAGAAAATTTAAGTACCTTTTCAATATTAGGCTTATCCATATCAACTATTATTCTATCTACTACTTCTACATAAGAGGACTCCTTACCATACACCTCATTGTAACCTATTATTTGAGTCAAAGTTTGCAGATCAGCCTTGCCATGGATTTCTTTTATTATTTCCATGGATTTTACTTCTTCTACAAGACCTAAGAGATTTACTACAGCTCTTAGACCAACCTTACTTTCCTCAATTTCATATTCTATGAATTCTATTTTAGACTTTACTCGGGCTGACATCCCTTCATTAATTCCTTCTATGATTATCTCTTCTTTAAAGTCTGTAGTGGTGTCTAGTGTAAAGATATTATCTTCCTCTTCCCCTCCTTGATAAACTATGTTAAACTTTGCAAGTCCATTTACTAAAAGTTTATCTCCAACGATCTTGGTATTTAATATATCCACATTACCCTTGACCCATAATAGCTTTTCTATATCAGGTTTACCACTTGTTAGGTATAGTTCTGTCTCTACTAAAACTTGTACTTCTTCACTGCCCTTTAACTCCTCGACCTTAAAGGCTTCCCTAATTAGCTCAATGGCCATATAATCCCTCCTAA
>CAZAGS010000092.1:0-6568 GCA_964484955.1 uncultured Tissierellaceae bacterium | reverse complement strand
GACTACGAATCAAGGGGTCGGGAGTTCGAATCTCTCATGGTACGCCAACTAAAAAAGACTTGTAACATTAATGTTACAAGTCTCTTTTAGTTGGTAAATATATAGAATTGCCATTATATTGATTTGATAACTATGATTTTATCAAGTATAATATAATAGTTATGAAATATATATTATAAGAGGTGATTTAGATTAAAAAATTCATTGCTATACTAATAATCTTTGCCTTATTATTTGGTGGTGGTTATTTTATTTATGAGAAATATCAACCTAGTAAAGAAGTGATATCATTTTCTGATGATCTATATCTTATGGTTGAAGATGTTGTTATAGATGAGGGAGATCCAATTATATATGATGAAGGAATACTATATTTTTCTTTTGATACAATTAAGTTATTTATAGATGAAAATTTATTTTATGATGAAATTGAAAATATGATTATTTTCACTAACAAAGAAAAAGTAAAAAGATACAAAGTAGACCAGATTGAGGCTAGTGTAAATTCAAAAGCCTTTTATATAGACCATGTTATTAAAAAAATAAATAATAAGATATATATTCCACTGGATTTATTTATTGCAGATTATGATATAGATGTACATTATTATGATGAAACTAATGCGGTAGTAATGGACTATAAAGATATATATTATTTAACTGGCCAGGTAATACTTGCTGAAGCTTCTATTAGAACAGACTTAGACATAAAAGCACCAATGTTGACAGGTGAATTAGAAATAGGGACTATACTGTATGTCTATGGGGAGTTTGAAAAATGGTATAAGGTTAGAACCATGGATGGTATTCCTGGTTTTATAGATAAAAAATATATTAAGCTAAATCATGTAAAAGATATATATAAAACCCAACTAAAAGATAAAACTCAGGCAAGTAAAGAGAATACTAAGAAAATTAATTTGACTTGGGATTATACCTATGCAAAAGTAAAGAATACAGATAATATAGAGAAGATTCCAGGGGTAAATACCATATCTCCTACTTGGTTTTCAATAGTAGATGAAGAGGGAAAGATATATGACAAAGGTAATATTGACTATGTAAATAAGTATAACAAACTAGGCTATGAAATATGGCCTCTTTTTGATAATAGTTTTGACCCTGAAATGACCCATGAGATCTTGAAATCCAGCAATAAACGTGAAAAGATAATTAATAATCTAATTAAAATATATTTAGATTATGGATTTCAGGGGATTAATATTGATTTTGAAAATGTATATCTAAAAGATAAGGATTTATTAACTCAATTCGTAAGGGAATTATATCCCCTGTTTAAAGCCAATAATATGACTGTTTCCATGGATGTTACAGCACTTTCAACTAGTGAGAATTGGTCTTTAAGTTTTGACAGACTTAGATTACAAGATACTACAGATTATTTAGTATTAATGGCCTATGATCAACATTGGGCAAGTAGTCCTATAGCAGGTTCTGTAGCTGAGTATTCCTGGGTAGAAACAAGTCTTTTGAGAATATTTGATTTTATTCCTAGAGAAAAATTAATACTAGCTGTTCCGTTCTACACTAGGCTTTGGACATTGGAAGATGATAAAGTTTCATCACAGGCAATTTCAATGGATGTAGCCAATAAGTTTATAGAAAACAATAATATAAAATTAGAATGGGATGAAAATGCAGGACAATTTTTTGGTGAATTGGAAAAAGATAATAAATTATATATGATATGGTTAGAAGATTCAAAGTCGCTGGAATATAAAGCTTCCTTGATTCATAAGTATGATTTAGCAGGTGTGGCCAGCTGGAGAAAAGGCTTTGAAAGTCCAGATGTATGGGTTAGCTTAGATCGAATTTTAAATTAATGATATGTAATTATATATTTGACTTATAAGTATTTTTAGTATAAAATAAACTGAAGTTGCAAAAATAATCTTAAGGGGAGTGTTTCATATATTTGCTGAATCACATAAAATAATAGCAAGCAAGATATACGATAATGTATTTGACATATATGGAGTAAAATTGGATAAAGACAAATTGTTATGGGGCTCTATAGCACCTGATATATTGCCACAATATAGATTTATAAGACATTACCAAAAAGAAAGCTTAAACTATATTTCAAGAGAAATTATGAAAATTATATTTATAAGTAGATATATAGAATTTAATAAAATTCTAGACCCTATTGCTATGAAAATATTAAGCAAAAAAATAGGCATTATTTCACATTATTTATCTGACTATGTTTGTTTGCCACATGCAGATAGATGGACTTTTACAACGTCTAGAGAATCATTTGTAAAACATGTAAAATATGAATCTGCACTAGATGAATATGCAAAAAGTCATGAATTTAATAGTAACGTAATTTCCATTGAAGATATAAACATATATGATATTGAATTTTTAGGTCTTCATTCTAAAATACGAGAATATATTCAAGAAGTTGTGGAAGAATATAAAATAAAAACAAGCTTTAAAAATGATATGAACTTTGCATTAGGTTTAAATCTAAAAATAACGTGTTTTATATTAGATACAATAAATGCTTATTCTCCAGAAATTCACAGTCAATTTGCATTCGGAATTTAAATAATAATAGATTACCTTTTACCTCAATTTAGGTAAAGGGTTTTTATTTATCTTAGGAGGTAATTTATGAAAAAGCTTAATGCTCGAGAGACCCAGGTTGCTATTAAATTAATAAAAGATTACTTTGAAACAGAATTAGCTAAAAAACTTAATTTAACAAGAGTATCGGCTCCACTATTTGTTAGGCCTGAATCAGGGCTGAATGATGATTTAACAGGTGCAGAGAAGGCTGTAAGCTTCGAATTAACCAAGTACAATGAATATGTTGAAATTGTTCAGTCTTTGGCTAAATGGAAGAGACTGGCTTTGAAGTGGTATGAATTTCAGTGCGATGAGGGTATATATACTGATATGAATGCTATTAGACCAGACGAAATACTGGATGATACACATTCTATATATGTTGATCAATGGGATTGGGAAAAAGTTATTAGAAAAAGTGATAGAAACGTTGATTATTTAAAAAATATAGTTAGAGATATATATAGTGTTTTTAAAGAAGCTGAAAAATATATTAATAATTTGTATCCTGAAACATTATCAATAAAACTACCTAATGATATTAAATTTATTACTACTCAAGAATTAGAAGATTTATATCCAAATCTCCATGAAAAAGAAAAAGAAAATGAAATCACTAAAAAATATAAAGCAGTTTTTTTATTTAAAATTGGTAATAAATTAAAATCTGGTAAACCCCATGGTACAAGATCTCCTGATTATGATGATTGGGACTTAAATGGTGATATTATATTTTGGAACCCTATATCTCAACAAGCCTTAGAGCTATCTAGTATGGGAATCAGAGTTGATGAAATAAGTTTAGAGAGACAACTTATTTTAGCAAATGCTGAGAATAGAAAATCTCTAGATTACCATAGGGCTTTGTTGAATGGAGAATTGCCCTATACAGTGGGTGGGGGGATCGGACAGTCTAGAATATGTATGTTTTTTTTAGAAAAAAAACATATAGGTGAAGTCCAGGCTTCAGTATGGACAAAAGAAATTATTGATAAGTGTAACAAAGAAGGCATATTCTTGCTATAAGTATATTAAGTATTAGGATTTAATCATGGTTTAAATAACCCCTTATGAATAATTTAAGAAGCTTGCTATATTATTATCATTTATTGACTACAATTTATTAAGCTTATATAATGAATTTGTAATAAAATAATGATAGAGGTGAAAAAATGAAGAAACTATTACTATTAGGGTTAATTGTAATTTTAACAATGTCTATAATTGTGGGTTGTGCTGAAAAACCTGCTGCTGCAAAATTTGAAGATGGTTCTTATTCTGCAGAAAGTGAATTAGATGACCATGGGTGGAAAGGCGTCATTGAAATTACAGTAAAGGATGGTTTAATTACATCTGTAGATTATAATGAAGTAAATGCAGAGGGTCAACTTAAAACAGAGGATACAGAGTATTCAGATACTATGAAATCAGTTTCAAATATATCCCCAGCTGAGGCTTATGAAAAATTAGAAGCCTCATTAGTGGACCAGCAAGATGTAGATAAAGTGGAATTAGTATCAGGAGCAACAGGAAGTGCAGAACTTTTTAAAGAATTAGCAAAACAAGCCTTAGGCAAATAGTCGGATGTAAAATAAATTAACCCTACGGAGATGCTACAATCCTCTATAGGGTTAATTTATTTTGCTCATAAAATATTATATTTGCAATAAACTAATAGTACTTCAATTTATCTTAAAAATACTTCAAGGTTAAAGATTCACTTATGTCAAATGATAAATTATTAAGTTTTCTTAAGAAAGCAAATTGAATTTGACTTCAAATTTGTCGTGAAATGTAGTATAATAGTCAATACTGTCATTTTAATATTTTATTTATTTAAATTGACTTAAGAAGATCAAAGGAGGCGTATTATGGCTTTGTCAAATAGTAGTATATCTAACATTTGTCAGGAATTAAAATATAAGTTTCTTTTTAATAATGATATTAATTCCATCCATATGCTTCTAAATATATATGATCTTGAAGAAAATATAACTAATATATTTCCGAAATATGTTTGTCTTGATTACATAAAAAGAGCTAGCAGTAGATATTTGAAAAAAAGAAGGGACAATCATTTAATTGCATTAAACCTTAGCCAAGTCTTGCGTGATGATATAAATCGTTTAGAACTATTTTTATATTTAGAAGGATATAAAGATGGTTATACAAATAGTAAATGGGTAAATATACTAGAGAAAATGAGTATAAAATACTATACAACCGATGATTTATACAATATGAATTATTTGTTCCATTTTGAGACAAGTATTACTGAAGTTTCAGATTTCAAAACTTCCATAAATAATATATTACATAATCTAAATAATCTAGATAGTCCAAGGTATCTTTCTATTATAAATTACTTAGATAATATAGTTAAACCTAAAGTTTTTTCTCTTAATAAATATTTGGACAAGCAAATGACAATAGATTATAATGCTTTAAACTTCAATATAAAAGAAGATGAAACCTTATTAACTTTACATGATTTAAATGGTATATATAAAGAAGTTATTAAAAGTACTTTAAAGTATGGCTTGAAACTTTATAATGATGCCTTATGGAATGGGCTAAATGATAGAGTTTTACAAAGATATAGATAATTTTAATAGGGGGGATTTGCATGTATGTAAGAAATCATATGCTGGCAAAAGACAAGCTTACTACTGTTAGTTTAGATGAGACTATAGGTAGTGCACTAGAAAAGATAAATCAAGGAAAGTTTTTATCCTTACCAGTGTTTGAAGGCAATGAGTTTAAAGGTATTATAATGAAGGAAGCTATTTACAGACATTACTTTGATCAAGTTTCAAAAGATAAAACTGCATTTCTTAACGATTTAGTTGTTGGTGATTTATATAGTAATATATATGAATCTATAGGAGAAAATGAAAGAATAGAAAGAGCGTCTTATTTACTAAAGAAATTAAGTACTCCATTTTTAGCAGTTATTGATTCTAATAATAAGTTTGTTGGAATATTAACTCATGTAGCAATTTTTAACGCTTTTTCAGAAATTTTTGGCTTTGAATTTGGAAGCAGGATCGTAGTCAATATGTTTGATATTCCTGGACAATTAGCAAGGCTTACAGAAATATTAAGAAGAGAAAATGCAAATATCCTTAACTTTACAGTTGTAGATGCAAAGATATTAGATATTATGAGGGTAATTTTAAGAGTTGAAACAGACGACTTAACTGGATTAATAGAAAAGATTCAAGCAGCTGGATTTAAAATAGGTGAGTTTTCAAAATAAATTGACAAGTATAATTATGGTAAATGTGGGCATAATATCCCTCTAGATAGTATTCTGGAGGGATTTTATGAATAGAAAACCATATTTACCTATTATCGGTATTTCATTATTCTTATTGTTTATTAGTTTTACATTTGGATACCAACTTATGAAAAGCAAATTAAATAATTTGAATCATGATACTAGTCCGACAAAAATTGCAGAACATAATAATTCTGCTGAAATGGAGATAATTAGAGAAGACAATAGAATATCTCCAAACACATTTATTGAAGAAAGAATTCATTTTAAGGCATGTGATCATATTATATCTGATACACATCCATCAGAAGTGGAAATAATCAATATGACAAAAGGAGAATACGAAGAGCACCTTAGAATAAACTTTCCAAACCTAAGACTTATTTCTTTTTCTAATACTAAAATAGTCCTATGGGGCGAAAGAAATCATCTGTGTAAGAATCATTATGTTCTAGGAGAAGAAAATGGTAAGATTGCAATCTTTAGCATAGGTGATCAAGGACAAAGATTATTAGAAAATGTATTTACAGATTATCCTATTTCTTTATTAAAAGATGCAGATCAAGATAGAATAATTGAAGGAATCATAGTGGATAGTAAAGATGAGCTATCAGACTTATTAGAAAACTATATAAGTTAACTAAGTTAGGAAATCTAACTTAGTTTTTTTTGTAAAATATGATACAATAG
>CAZAGS010000091.1:3244-6573 GCA_964484955.1 uncultured Tissierellaceae bacterium | reverse complement strand
TTATTAAATACTGATATGTCTCCAGCAAATATTCCTGTATAAGGTATATGTTTTTTTACAAAAGCTTGTTCTTCTTCTGATAATAAACTTAGTGTGTGTTCATCATGAAGGATTTTAAAGACTATTTTATTATGAACTACTTGTGACCTAATAGAACCTATTACACATACTGCTCTATCCTTATAAGCCTGAATAAAATCAGGAACTTCGTGACTTCTTTCTATAAGTTCAAATGTTACAATTCGTCTATATACTAAGTCTATTTTATAATCTTTATGATACAATTTTCCATCTATATATTTTAAATCTCTAGGGTCAGCTATTATACAATTGTATCCTTTTTCTTCATAGGCCTTCTTAAATTCCTCAAATTCATAAGTAGTAGCACTTTCTATAAAGTCTACTATTGCCACATTTGGCTTTTCATTATTTGAATTATATTTCTTATAGATTTTAATAGATTCATCTACCCATGAATTGAAAAGTTCAAAATAATCTAATTTATATTGTTCTCCAAAGTCTTTTAAGGCCTGGGATTCTAGAAGAATTTTGGCCAATTGATTGTCTTCATTCATTGCTGATGAACCATCAGTATTTAACTCACAGAATTTAAAATTATCGTAGTCTTTGAAAAATATATCAAATCTTCCTACAGGTACATTTATATCATAACCATTTTCTACTAGTATAAGTTCTTCTAACAATTTAGAAAATCCGAAATGCTTTCTAAATTCTGGGTCTTTTAAATAGGCTTCCGTCAATTTATTTGTAATGGCAATCATCATGTCTCCAATTTTTTCTAATTGAAAGAGTTCATCATCTGTTACAAACATAGGATGAGCTAAAAATGGTACTGCTTCACCTTTATATATAGCTGTTGAATTGCCTACCTTTTCAAAGGCTTCCTTATAGTCCTCATAGTACAATTTAGGATTACTTAGAATTAAATCTAAATAATCACGATTTACTTTATTTCCATTCATTTAATTCAACTCCTCAAGATCATTTAATATGGTCCAATGAAGTGCTTTTTTCTTTCCCATATATAGTCTGTCTTTTGTTATTTCATATGGATTTTTACCAGCCTCTAACATTCCTTCTAGTGGAAGAATATATTTAACTTCATCACTTGCTAGACCTTCTTTTGCAAATTTTACTATGTCTTTACCTATTTCCAATAATGTCTTATCTCCTAATTTGCCTAATAGGCCATTTTCTATCATATCAGCTTTGGCTGCCTGAACCTCTTCTATTGTTATATGTTTTACATAATCATATACTTTATCTAACACAGATTCATTATATAATAGTCCAGTCCATAGGGCTATTGCAGCTAGGTTTAATGGATATGGAACTGAGTCCATCATACGAATTTCAATATATCTTTTAGTCCTGACATCAGGAAATACCATAGTTAAAAGATGCTCTAATTCTTCAGTATTGTAGTTTTCTACGTCTAGTAGATCTTTTACTAAAAGTTCTCCAGTAGATTCTACATCTCCATCTTTTGCAATCAATATTGGTGGCACATTTAAAACATATTCAGCATATTTCTTAAAGCTAAAGTCATCCTTTAATGAATTTGGCACTACTCCTGATCTATCCACATCACAATTTTCCCAAATTAAAGCTCGTATATTATGTTTGTCATATTGCTCACCTTGAAAATATAATCCATTATCAAATATTGCGTATACAACTGGTGAAAGAGCATTAGCCACTCTAAATTTCTTTAAATAGTCTTCTTCAGACCCATAATCCAGTGAAATTTGAAGAGCTGCAGTACCCTTCATCATATTATGTGCCATAGAGCCAGCAGTTTTAAAGTAATTAAACATAAAATCATATCTTTTCTTTGGCAGTAATTTTATATCCTCAATTTTGCTTTCAGGATGATAACCCACAGCCATAATTTGTTGGTTCTTACTTTCCAATAAAGGTATTAAATCCTTTAAGAAATCTAAGTACTCCCTCTCTATGTCCTTAATATGCTTTTGAGCTTTAATACTCAATTCAAATTGGCTACCAGGTTCTAATGTAATTACCTTATTACCTTTTTCAAGCCCTAGAAGATATTCACCTTCATAACTTCCTTTATAACCAAGTTTCTCTAGATCGTGTAGTGTTTCTGCCACACCTTTTTCACCATAATATGAAACAGTTTCTAGTGTATCTTTATACACCACAAAATGTTCAAATTCTACACCTATTTTATAATTATCCTTTGTCTTAGCATTTCTTAAAAAATGTTTTTCAATTTCATTTATTTGATTATTATAATTCATAGCCATCTCTCCCCATATATTTCATTAGAAGCTCTAAACATATATACCCCATTATTACCTACTTATACTAGTTTTTACATAATTATAATATATATATTACTTTTTAAACAATAATATAGATAGAACTTATATAAATTGGGTATATATAAGTATAACAGAATAATTAGGAGTGAGTCATTTGAAAAATAAATTGTCAATTGAGTATTGTACATCTTGAGCTTATTTAGGAAGAGCAGTTGCTCTAGCAAGAACCATATTGACTGAACACACAGATAACTTCGAAGAATTAAAACTAATACCATCCCATGGTGGAGTTTTAGAAGTAACATTAAATGATGAATTAGTTTGGTCAAAAAAGGAATTAGATCGTTACCCAGAAAAGGGTGAAGTAGAAGCAATAGTTAAAAATAAAATGAAATAATAACAATAAACCTCTACAATTTAAACTTGTAGAGGTTTTCCATATCCAGTATTCCATATTACTATATTTGCAATTATTAAGGCTAGTAAATAAATATATAAACCATAAGTAATATTACTGGCCCCAAAGTGAAGACCAGCTAGTATTGCCATTAGCATATAGCCACCAATCATTCCTAGGATATTCTCTCTCTGTCTAGTAATATTGAAGGCCTCAGAGAAGGGTAAACTCTTTTCCATAAAATTAAATATTATTTTAGTAAATAACATTATATTAAAATATACTATTATTACGTCTAATATTATTCTCCACTTAAATACAAGAAGAAAAACACTAGCTACAATTATAAATACAGGAGTTATTAAGTTAACAAATAAGGCCTTTAAACTACCTTTATAAATATCCTTTGTTTCACTAATAGGTGCAACATTATATATCCATGCCGCTTTATAATTAATAGAAAATACCATAAAGGGAACAACTGACGCTACCATTAGTGAGGAAAGATACATGGCAAAGTATGAGTTTCCTTTAGCAATCTCTGAAAATCCACCATCTTGTAAAGCTGGTATCATAAATATAAATGGAAATATAACTGCCAATGCTAGTTGGGGATAAACCCT
>CAZAGS010000091.1:0-3144 GCA_964484955.1 uncultured Tissierellaceae bacterium | reverse complement strand
CCTATAGATATGGTTATGGTCAAGCCTATCTGAACATAATTTATTATGTCCTTTAACTTCTCGCCATCATAAAAACGTAGTATGACTATATACAACATAGCCGTTAATATTATTACAAATAAGTCCATTAAAATAATCTCTAATAAATATATTATAAAAAATAGAAATCCTCGTTTAATTAATGCAGCTATTAAGGATGGCCCTGCTATAGCCATTGTAATTAAGAATATATAAATAAATATATGTAATATCTTTGCCATATTTAGAGTTCTACTATTAACAGGTTTGGAAAGTATTATTTCTTTGTCTCTTACATCTAGTAAGACAGAAGAAAAATCTGATATTAATGAAGTCATAAGCATAAACATCATTATTCCAAATATTATATTCATTTGATATA
Organism: uncultured Tissierellaceae bacterium; assembly: GCA_964484955.1. Lineage (GTDB taxonomy): Bacteria > Bacillota > Clostridia > Tissierellales > Tissierellaceae > CAYZDC01. Next base: position 2,744 of record CAZAGS010000091.1, on the reverse strand, counting down.
AAAAGTTGTCACCTATTAAAATAAAGGGAATTAATACAAGCCCTAATAAAAGATACATTCCCAAGCCTTTAATAAAGTTATTGTTTTCCTCTTTGTCCTTCTTGTTAGCATTATTTAATACTGTGGAGGTTCTTCTTCCATCTAATAATAATTTTACCTGAAGTATTTTTCTCATAATAGGATAATCTATGCCCATTCTTTCAAATAAGCCCTTAAATAGATCCAAGAACCTTAAAAATTTATTATCCTTCATAGGAATTACCTCTTTTTAAAGTATCCACTATTTCTTTAGCTATACTTTCATGCTGATCAAATCCGGTTAATTCATTAAAAATACTTTCTAGTGATCCTGATAAGGATCTTGATTTTAAGTCTTCAAAAGATCCATCAGCTACTATTTGACCATCATTAATAAGTATTATTCTATTACTAAGCTTTTCAACTACCTCCATTATATGAGATGAGTAAAATATGGTTTTTCCTTCTTTAGCTAACTCAGCTAGCACTTCTTTAAAAACCATTACACTATTGGCATCCATTCCACTTAGGGGTTCATCTAAAAATAATATATCCGGGTCATTTAACAAACTAGATATTATCAATACTTTTTGCTTCATCCCTTTTGAGTAGGAAGTCATCCTATTGTCATATACTTCACTTATGCCAAATAAGCCCATTAACTTTTCAGCTATTTTATCTACTACTTCATATTCCATTCCATATAATTCCCCTACGAAAGTAAGGTATTCTCTGGCAGTTAAATTTTCATATATCTCTGCAGTTTCAGGAACATAGCCAATCTTCTTTTTATAACTTACATCTCCACTTTTTATATCTTGACCGTTGATTGTTATTTCACCATAATATTCCCCTACTAGGCCTAATATTATCTTTACTGTAGTACTTTTACCGGCTCCATTTGGGCCTATATATCCTATTATCTCACCCTTGTAGATATCTAAGTTTATATCTTTTAACACCTGCTTACTTCCATAGGATTTACTCAGATTTCTAATTTCTATAACCTTTTCATTCATTTAATCACCTCTGTTTATATTGACACTATTATAACATAGGTTTTATCCTACTACAAAATTTCATCTTCCGAAACCCTAATATAATCCACATAATTATACATTAAATCATCTTGCATATAGTATTGAGACTCACTTATTACCACCCAATCTTGATCCTCATCCAAATTAGGTATTAAGGTATCTGTAGAATCAAAACTTCTCAGTACTTTAGTAATATAAGCATAATTACAATATTGCAGCAATTGGTGGGCAATATTTCCGCCACCTATTACGAAATTTACCATTTCGTTATCTGGATTAATTTCTTTTAAGAGTTGAAACAATTCATCTATTGAAGTAACAACCAATATATCCTCTGCATTATAATTTGCATCCCTTGTTATTACAATATTTATCCTATTTGGTAGGGCCTTCTGCTCTGGTAATGATTCAAAAGTCTTTCTCCCCATTATAATTATATTAGTTTCAGTTAATCTTCTAAATCTCTGTAAGTCTTCAGATATTTTAAACAACATATCCCCGTCATATCCTATATTCCAACTTTCATCTACTGCAAATATCATCTTCATAAGAATCCTCCTTGTGACTATCTACCTTTTATATTACCCTTTAAAAGGGGAATTTAATCCTTATGATATTTTAATATCTATTAGGGTATAAATACAATTGGGAGCGTGATATCTTGAATAGTTTGAGTATATTTAAAATAAGAGATTTGGAATTGAAAAATAGAATTGTTATGCCACCTATGTGTATGTACAGTTCGGATGGAAAAGGTTATGTAAAAGACTTTCATAAAGTACATTATGCCACACGTGCATTAGGGGGAGTAGGGCTCATTATACTTGAGGCCACTGCAGTAGTCCCTAATGGTAGAATTTCTAATAGAGACTTAGGAATATGGGACGACAATCATATTGAGGGACTGGCATCCATAGTTAGTAAATCTAAAGCCTACGGCAGCAAAATGGGTATACAATTAGCCCATGCTGGTAGAAAGTCTGATTCTGGTGATGAGTATATAGTAGCTCCATCAGCTATTAGGCATAGTGATAATTATGAAATGCCTAGAGAACTTTCTAAAGAAGATATTAAGCAAGTTGTACTCGCATTTAAAGAAGGTGCTAGAAGAGCTAATGAAGCAGGATTTGATGTTATAGAAATTCATGGAGCCCACGGTTATCTAGTTCACGAATTCTTATCTCCAATATCTAATAAAAGAAGCGATGAATATGGTGGAAGTATTGAAAATAGAGTAAGATTTTTGAAGGAAATTCTACATTCGGTGAAAGAAGTATGGCCAGTAGAAAAACCAATATTACTAAGGGTTTCAGCAGATGATTATGTTGAAGGTGGAATTAATAAAGAAGAAATGGTCAAAATCATCAATCTGGTTAAAGATGATATAGATCTAGTTCATGTAAGTTCTGGAGGAATACAGGATACTAAAATTAACATCTTCCCTGGTTATCAAGTAACACATGCGGAAACTATTAAAAAAGAATGTAATATTCCAGTTATAGCTGTAGGATTAATCAAAGACTTTGACCATGTAGAAGAAATAGTATCTAATAACAGGGCAGATCTAGTGGCTCTAGGTCGAGAATTGCTCAGAAATCCATTTTTTGTACTAGAAATGGCAAAGAGTAGAAATATAGAAGATTTTCCATATCCAAGACAATATGAAAGAGGCTTTATATAATTAAA
>CAZAGS010000090.1:0-6592 GCA_964484955.1 uncultured Tissierellaceae bacterium | reverse complement strand
GTTTATATGAGCAAATAGGCGACCCTGATAAAATAAAAATATTAGATAGTGTAAATATTATGACCCCAGAAAATATACATATTAACTCATTTATGTATGAACCAATATTGGACATGGATATTATAGAACTAAAAAAGTTGTATGATGATGTTTGTGAATTAGAATGTGTACATGCAGTATGATTAGATTAACATAGAAAAATATTGAGTAATATTAATTCTTTAAAATTGATAAAGATATATTATATACGTCTCAAAGATAGTATTACTAATGGAAAGTAGAATTAGTAATAGTAATAAACCCTTCCTATTTTTCTAGAACATTGAGTTTAAAAAAGTGTATTGGAAGAATATAAGAAACTGAAGAAAAAGTAGGTGAAAAGTGAATGGATTCAGTGAAATGTCTATGGCCAGGGGAGAACCAGAGTTTATGGGATATAAAAAGCCAAGACCATATCGTAGAAATCAAATGGACTAAAGTGCCATTTGATGATTATATGAGATTGGCAAAAGAATATGCACAATCTGGATACTTAATATTTGAAGAGGTTATTGAAAGTGGAGATGACAATATAAGATCAGATATGTGGTTTATGCCTGGAATATTTTTTATGCGACAGAGCATTGAACTTGGACTGAAAGCATTGATTTGTAGGGTTTATGATAGAAAACCTGATATACAAAGGATATTTGAAGAGTGCTGTCATGATTTGGTAGAACTCTTTTTGAAGTATGAGGAAAAAGATGAGTACTATCTATTAGAAGAAGAAAAACAATGGCTGATTAAGTATTTAGCTTCGATTGAAGAAGTTGATAAAAAGTCGGATATGTTTAGGTTTCCATTTGAGGATGAATTTTTGGCTCAATACAGAAACAAGTTTTTAGATAATGTAGCCGTTGCAAATAATATGGTACAAGCTTTTACAATAATAAGCAAATGTCTAAATTGTGGGGGATATAATTCCAATATGGAATTTAAAGTTGATTTTGAACCAAAATTTTTGATTTTAGCCAATCATGGAATAGGGAATTGTTATTTGTGGGAACCAATTTCAGATAATGGCTTCCATACAAAGGTTACTGGGTATACTGCTGTGGCAGATTTTATATATTATAAATGTGAGAATTTAACATTAAGAGAAAGGTTATATCCACTTATTTTTCTACTTAGAAATTCCATTGAATTGTGTCTGAAAAGGCTCTTTTATTCAAGTGTAGATACTAGGATTCCAAGACATATATTTTTATCAAAACGAAGAAGCCATTTACTGAAAAAGGATTTGTGGAAAAATGTTCGTCCAATGATAGAACACTATGCCAATGAAAGGGATTCTGATTTAAGAATTATAGATATAGTAGAAACTTATATTCTAGAACTTGATGCCTTAGATAAGAGGGGTGATCGTTTTAGATATCCCACATCATATAGTTTAGAATATTATTATGATGGCAAAAAGTTCGATCTGCAAAATATTTTTCAATATATGAGAGCTATTATTAATTTTTTGGATAGCTGTGATTCGATGCTAGATGCAATTGCAGATTATGAATCTGAAATGCACACATATTATGATGATTATTATTAATTCTTGTAAATAATACGATAAAGTATTTTAATTTCGTGGGTTCTTAATATAACACGAATATTTTTTCTTCTTTTCAGGTGGCAAAACATATCATCAATTTAGACATAGATGATAGACTCCGTGCTGGAGATGTTACGCTAGTAAATTATATAGCCAAAGTAACTATGGACAATTGGAAGGTGAAAAACTTTTATTCATTTGCAACAAAATATTGTAATCATCATAAACCAATTGATTTTCCTATCTATGACAGTTATGTGGACAAGCTACTTCGATATTTCAGGGATGAAGATGGTTTTTATAAGTTTAGTAATGATGACTTAGAGGATTATATAAAATTCAAAAATATATTATTAAAATTTAGCAGTTTATATTCTCTTGATGATTATAACCTTAAGGATATTTATAAATATTTATTGCAACTAGGAAAAGAGAAATTTCCTAAAAAGTATTAAAGAGTTGCTAGAAATAAGGTAGAATTAGTATTTAAAAAACAATGTAAAAGAGGTGGACTATGGAAAAGATATATTTGAATGACTTGCTTCATTTTAATCAAGCAGATTATGGAAATATCAAAATAAAGTTTAATCAATCAAATGGTTATGAAGATCCTATGGAATTATATCAAAACAATCCAGATATTGTTAACAATCAATGGTTATTTTGGAGAAGTAAGCAACGTTATTTTTATGTAGGGCAAATAGCTATATGCTTCTTAAAACTATCATATGATACATGGTTGCTTACAACCATTAAAAAGGTTACAAAAGAGCTGAATATTTATGATGGCATCAATTACGAAGGCGAGGAACTAGAACAGTATAAATCCTACTTTGGAAGAGTTGTAATTAAGTATCATAAGACTTTTCAGCAACAAGGTAGATATTATGGTGAAATATGTGATGATTTAGAAGTACAACAAATACTACCGACTGTCTTTGATGGAGATGATTTTCCAGGATATGACAAGGTTAGGCTTTCGCATATACAACTAGAATCTGTTTTAAATCGTGGAAAGAGAGATTGGATAGCAGCTCTTGAGAATCAAAAAGCAATATATTTAATTACCGACAAAGATAATGGAAAGATGTACGTTGGTTCTGCAACAAGTGACTATGGAATGCTACTTCAAAGATGGAGAAGCTATGTTGGTAATGGACACGGTGGGAATAAAGAATTAGTTGAGATAGTTAATGAAAATGGATATGAGTACATAAAAGCTAATTTTCAATACTCTATCCTCGAAAACTATAATGCAAAGGTTGATGATCATATCATATTAGAAAGAGAATCATGGTGGAAAGAAACCTTACAGACAAGAAAGTATGGATATAACAGTAATTAAACCAGTGGAGGAATTTAATGACCAATATTGAAAAGAAAGAAAAACTTCAAAACCTATTGACAAAGAATACAGGACTAGAAGAATTATATTATACTTGTTTGGAAGAAATGGATGATCTTAAAACAAATTATAATGAGTATATGATAACAGGTCCAACAGATGTGGAAACAGAGTTAAAGCGTTTATCAAGTGCAGATTATGATTTGTGCGCTGCATTTCTAACTATGCTTTTGAGAGAAGACCATTTTAGCAATGGATCATTTGAAAGAAGATATAGTAATGGTCAAGTCACCGATATTGTGGAGCGTATGATAGGATTATTATAAAAAATGAGCCAGCGTGTAACGGAGTCAGGTTTTGCAGTGATGATATAATCTATAATAATATTGAAAAAGTAGAGCTGATGTATGAACAAGAAAACAGGAATTTTATATTGCAGATATTAGCAATTCGGCTATCAGCGAGGTTGTACCATAATAGGTAGTTGAAAAATAAATTTAAGGGAGATATCTCATGGACTACATTGCTTTTTATAATCGGAGTGGAAAACCAATAGCATGGTTAAGCGAAGACAGTTATACAACGGTATATTTATTTAGTGGAGAACCGGTTGCTTGGATTTCAGATGAATCAATCTATTCATTTTCAGGTCATCATCTTGGATGGTTTCAAGATGGATGGGTGCGTGATCACAATGGTAACTGTGTTTTTTTTACACAAAATGCTATTGGTGGGCCTACCAAGCCAGCTAAATATGCACATCCATCAAGAGGTACTCGTGCTGCAAGACCTGCACGTGGTGCGCGAGAAGCACGACCTGCCAGACCTGCCAGGTCAGTTTCGTGGTCATCAATAAGCGATGAATTATTCTTTGGTTAATAATCCCCAATTGGTATATATTTTGACAACAACATACCAATTTGTTCCAGCATGTTATGTTTAATAGCCATGATGATTAATTAAACATCATGGCTAGAAGATTAGCATTTACGGCATCTTTTAGTTGACTGTCATCCACATGCCCTATATATGCATAAGTGTTGCGGCAGTGTGGCGCAGCTTGTGTATGGACAAACCATAGATAGTTATATTAACTATAAAAATTCTTATGAAAGGTGGTTTGAAGATTGGCACTTAGTAATTTCAATATAGATAAATATGTGGAAAGTAGAATTTTTGATTTAGAATGTGAAAAGATTACTCATGAGCAGATGGATGACCTTTTAAATAAAAAAGATACATTCGCAAGAAATGTAAGAAATCTTTTTACGCACTTTGAAAAAAATGAAAGTTTAGAGAAGTTCTCTTTTAAAAAGGATATATTTAAGTATTTTCCAATTAGCTCTTTCAAGGATGATGAAATTGGTTTGTTTTTAGATCATATATTCAATTTAAAGAACAATGATAAAATAATTGGTAATAAGTTGATATCTAATATCAATAAAATCTCTGTTGATAATAAAGATTCAGGTACTGATGATAAATGGAGGAAGTTTGATTCTTTTTATATCAATAAACCTGAAGCAAGCCGTTTTTCTGAAAAGCTCATCTCTTACAAATGTATGCATAGAGAAATAATCCGCAAAAGTCCACAAAATGCAAAAAAAATGATATCAAATATGAAACATCAACTTGATGAGTTGAAAATAGAAAATAATTCTAGTAATCTTGAATTTGCAGTTGACTTAGTTGCAGATTCTATCTTGCAAATGATTAATTATTGGGTGGTTACAATTCCTGATTTACAAGAAAGTAAAAAAATTCAATTATCAACTAGAATCGAATCTTTTTATATAGAATTTGAAAGTAATTTAAATCAAAACTTATTTAAGAGAGGTGACATTTCGTTTGATGAAGCAATAGCCATCTTTATTTCCATATTGGCACAGCGGAATAACTTTGGAGAGTATATTTCTATTATTGAATTGCTAGAAGAAGAAGAAAATGAAGAACCTACATTTTTTGGTTTTGTCCCTGATATGTACAAAGTTGATAAAAATAGTGTTATTCCTATTGAGAGGCATAAGGAAATAATCTTAGAAGGAATGAAAATTGACGAATACCAAGATAAACTCAATAAGACAAAAGAAACTATAGATTTATTTGCTAGATATGGTGGGCGAGTAGTAAATCCTGAGAATTTATTAGACATTAAAGTGTATTTTAGGGAAATTTATATGAGCAATTCTAAATATAAAAGGAAAGCATCAACAATTGTAAGAAAGTTTTTAAAAGAGTTTAAAGAGAGCGATAACGCTAATTCTTATGAGAAAGCATCAGAGTACCTATTTCTTCGCGAAAAAATTAGTCGTGGATATTATAGGGAAACTAGTAGTTTACAATTATACAACTTAAAAAATAAGTTACAGAAAAAGCTGTACCATATTTTGATGGATACTATGTTATGCTATGATTTTTTAACTACATTAAAGTATTTAGAAGAATTATTTGAAGAGATTACACCTTTATGCTTTAGTGGAATTGATGAGATATTGGAACAAAATAATATGGAAAGGATTTTTTGAAAAAAGCATTCCGTGACGTAGAGGATGTTCTAATGTAGAATATAATTACAAATTAAAGATGGGAGGTTTTTAATGTCGATTAAACGTGAAAATAAAGCAAGAATTATGAATTTCTTTTAAGAGTTAGGCGTTTCTGCTATTAACCTAGATGATAACAACATGTTGATTGATGGTACTTAACGAATTAACAAAGGCAATCTTTGGTGGACAAATCTCAAAACGATGGAGAAGGGGCAAAGGTACTCAATATTGCTTGATCGCTATAAAAAGAGATACAATAGTTATATTTATATGTCAGGAGTAGATTATCATGGAAAAGAGTAAAGTAATTAGCATATCAAATTATAAAAAGAAAAAAAACAAAGCGAACAATACCCATAACAAGAGTTATGAGGAAATAATTAGTGAAGCTTATGCTGAACAGATAGCAGATGAGTTTAAAAATCTATTAGAAAAAGAACAAAAAATATCTAATACGGAAAGGAGAAAATAAGATGGGTGCAGCAAAGCAGATTTTATCAGGTTTAGAAAATGTAATTAAAGAGGCAACTAAAGTAGGGTATAAAAAAGGTGCTGAAACTGTTTTAAATCAGTTTGCACCACATGCTGGTAGAGCTCTTAAAAATGGTGATGGTTCAGTAATGAAAACATTCAATGAAATAAAAAGAACCATAAACAAACTATAACTATTTAAGTCACTAAATCTGACTGGTGTACTAAAGATGTACTGTAATGATGGTTGTTTTAAAAATCAAAGGTATTTTTACTACGCGGAGTAGAGAAAATTTCCTTTGATAAGATGATAGAGGATAACAAACTAGTTTTTGTTGAAAATAGACACCCATCACACCCTTATGCGAAAATTTTGAGAGAATGTAAATTGTAATGAACAAAGCCTTCAAATAAATGTATTTGAGGGTTTTGTTGCTTACAATTTTGATACAAGAATATCAGAATGTATTAGCAAATATTAAAGCCCAAATTACCAAGATAAAATATGCCTAAATATGGCGAGTAATATAGTGGTAGAAATGTAAAATTGAAAAAATATGTAGGATAGTTGTTAGAACTTCAGAATTATACTCTGCCACCAAGGGGATAATATCTACTTACGACATCTTTATTGACCTCTCAAGG
>CAZAGS010000089.1:0-6627 GCA_964484955.1 uncultured Tissierellaceae bacterium | reverse complement strand
GAACATTAGTTATTAGAGACTCTTTATACATAATACCAAAGAAGTACAATGGCTACAATTTATTTTATCTAATTAACAAATAATAGATTATGAATTATAGATAAGTTAAGGTACAATTAGATTAGAGTGAATTCACAGAATTTAATAGGAGATGAATATTATGATTTGTTATTGGGATAAAATTGATTCCCCTATTGGGGTGATACATTTAGCTGCTACAGATGAGGGCTTGGTATATTGTGCTAGTGCCAGAGAAAATGCTTCAGATATGCATGATTGGCTAGTCAAATACTTGCCGGATTATGATTTACAGGAAGCTAGTAACCATATTTTAAACACAGCAAAAGAGCAATTACAAGCATATTTTCTGGGAGAAAAGCAGAATTTAAATGTCCCATTAAAACTAATTGGCACACCGTTTAGAATAAAGGTATGGGAAGCTTTGGAAACTATTCCCTATGGTCAAACCCGTACTTATGGACAAATAGCCCATCAAATAGGAAACCCTAAAGGTCCTCGAGCTATAGGACAAGCTAATCATCATAATCCTGTTTCTTATTTTGTACCTTGACATAGGGTAATTGGTGCAGGTGGTGCCTTGGTTGGATTTGGTGGAGGGCTGGATGCTAAGAGTTGGCTATTAACCTTAGAAGGAGCTGTTTTTAATGCTAAATAATATAACTATTAAAAATAAGTATAATAAAAACTTATCTGCAATTATAGAAATGCCTATAGGAGATGTACAAGATTTTATTATCATAAGTCATTGCTTTACTTGTTCCAAGTTATACAAATTATATAACAATATTTCTAAACATCTTGTAGAAAAGGGTTATGGAGTTGTAAGATATGATGTAATGGGACTTGGAGAAAGTGAGGGTGATTTTAGTAATACTAGTTTTACAACAAATGTTGAAGACTTAATGGCAGTCTATGACTATATATCTGAAAACTATAAAAATCCATCTTATTTGTTTGGACATTCGCTTGGAAGTCTAGTGTCACTAAAAGCAGCCAACATGTTGGATGGAATTAAGGGTGTTATCACTGTTGGAAGCCCTGTCAATTTCAATAACCTAATAAGACTGTATTCTAATTATGAAAGAGAGCTTATAGAAAAGGATAACTTAGTAGTGGATTTATCAGGAAGAAAGATTAATTTGGGTCTAGATTACTTAAAAGACCTTAGAGGAGAAAGTGCAGAAGATATAATTAAAAATTTTAATAAGTCTATAATTATATTTCATTCTAATTCTGATAGAACAGTGCCTTATGCGGATGGTTTAAAATTATTTAATCTTATTAATCTAGAAAAGAGCTTTATAACTTTAAAAGATGTAGATCATTTAGTTAGTAATAAAGAAGATGCAATATATATAGGAGATATTATTTGTACTTGGTTAGAGAACTTTTATTTAAGAGAGGGGTAATCATATTAAGATGACAGTTACTGAGGTATTGGATATTTTATATTGTGTATATCCAAGTCCTAAATCAGAATTAAATTATAAGGATAGATTTGGTCTTTTAATAGCAGTTATATTATCTGCCCAGGCTACAGATATATCGGTAAACAAAGTAACACCTGCCTTATTTGAAGCCTATCCAGATGCTTATTCCTTAGCAGAAGCAGATATAGAAGATGTTATGGAAATTTTAAAGACTATTGGTTTATATAAAAATAAGTCTAAATTTATTGTTGCTACAGCTAAAAAGATAGTAGATGAATTTAATGGACAGGTCCCTGGAACACGAGAAGAATTAATGCTACTGCCTGGCGTAGGTCGAAAGACTGCAAATGTTGTTTTGGCTGAAGGATTTGGAATACCAGCTATTGCAGTAGACACACATGTATCAAGAGTAGCAAAAAGACTGGGTTGGGCAGATGAAAAAGATTCTGTATTGGAAATTGAGCAAAAGCTAATGGAGATAATTCCAAGAGATAGATGGGCTGCTGCCCATCATCAGATATTGCTTTTTGGAAGATATCATTCTACTGCTAGGGATAAAAGATGCATATATGAAGTATTAAATGAGTTAAAAGAAAAGCAAGAGAATAATGAATAATAAAGGAGTGGGATTGTAATGAAATTTAAATGTAACAAATGTGGAACAGTATATGAAGAAACCCAGTCTATATGGCAATGTGATTGTGGAGGATATCTTTCATGTGAATTTAATCCAAAATTTACTAAGGAAGATATAAAATCAGAAAGACTTAATATGTGGAGATATGATTTTGCCTATCCCATTAAATATGAAGAACTTACTGCTACTTACAATGAAGGTCTTACACCTTTAGTCAAAGTCCCAACGAAAATAGCTAATCTTCGTGCCAAGATGGAAAGTTTGATGCCAACAGGATCTTTTAAAGATCGTGGAACTGTAATGGTAGTAAACTATCTTAATAAAAATGGAGTAGAAAAAATTACAGAGGATTCTTCAGGAAATGCAGGTGCATCTGTAGCTGGATATTGTGCTCTAGCTAAGATACCTTGTGAAATCTATGTTCCAAAATCAACTTCTAAAGGGAAATTAGTACAAATGAAAGCCTATGGAGCTACAATTTATGAAATAGAAGGCACCAGGGAAGATGTAGCTACTGCTGCACAAAAATATAGTGAATCTTATGCAGGACATAATTGGCACCCATTTTTTATTCAAGGCACCAAATCATTAGCCTATGAATTATGGGAGCAAAATGATTTTAAAGCTCCTGAAAATATAATTGCTTCTGCAGGAAATGGTAGTGTAATACTAGGTCTGTATTATGGATTTAAGGAGCTTCTTAATAACAATCAAATAGATAAAATGCCTCGTTTATTTGCAGTTCAAGCAGAAAACTGTAATCCAATATATAGAGAGTATATTGGAAGTGACAGGGATGAGCCTTTCAAACCTACTATCGCAGAAGGGATATCTCTTAGGGCTCCAAATAAGGGAAGTAAGGTTGTGGAAGCAGTAAAAGAAACTGGTGGACAAGTAGTAAGTGTTAAAGAAGAAAATATAATAGCTGCAGTCAAAACTATAGCAAGTCATGGATTCTATGTAGAACCTACATCGGCAGCTGCTTATGCAGGTTTGGAAAGCCTTTGCGAAAAGAATATTCTTAAAGCCCAAGATGATGTTATATGGGTGATTTCTGGTAATGGTCTAAAGGCTAATGCTGAAATTGGGGAGTTATTAGATTAATATATAAAGGGTGATAGGATGAAAAAATCTAAATTAGCAATTATAGGTAGTGGTTCATTAGGAAGTATTGTAGGTGAAAATATAAAGGAACATCTTGCCAATGAATATGATTTATTAGGAATTTTCTCTAGTAAAATAGAAAATTCTACTAAATTAGCAAATGGATTAAAGTGTAAGGCCTATGCCAGTCTTGATGAAATAATAAAAGATAAACCAGACTATATTATTGAGGCTGCATCTCTAAATGTGGTTAAAGATATTGGAATTGAAATTCTAAAGAATGGCATAAGCTTAATTCCTTTATCTGTAGGTGCCTTTGCTGATAATGACTTCTATAAAGAAGCAGCTAGAGCTGCATTAGAAAACAATAGCCGAGTTCATCTTCCTTCTGGTGCTGTAGGAGGCCTAGACGTTCTTAGTGGAGCTATGCTTATGGAAGATGTAGAAGTCAGTATAAGCACTGAAAAGTCACCAAAATCATTAAATGGAGCACCATTTTTACAAGGTAGACAGCTTTCTGAAGAGAGTGTTGAAGAAGTTTTTAGTGGATCTGCAGAAGAAGCAATAAAACTTTTCCCTAAGAATGTAAATGTAGCTGTTGCAGTGGCTTTAGCAAGTAATGGGGTCAAAAGTACCAAAGTAAATATTAAGAGTGTGCCTGACCTTAAAAGCAATAAACATAGCATAAAATTAGTAGGAAATACCATAAATGTTGATGTAATAATAGAATCTACTCCATCAGCAAATAATCCTAAATCCAGCTCTTTAGCTGCATATAGTGTTATTTCCTTACTTAAGAACTTAGCATCGCCTATTACTTTTTAGCTTTCCTTTATCCTAAGGAAGGCTTTTTCTAAAACTAAGAAGGAGAGATAAAATGCTATTACAAGAAGAAAGACAATTAGTTGTAGAATATGGTAAAAAGTTGATCCACTCAAATTTAACAAAAGGAACTGGTGGCAACTTAAGTATCTTCAATAGAGAAAAGGGATTAATGTGCATATCGCCATCAGGAATAGATTATTTTAAAATAAATCCTGAGGATGTAGTAGTACTGGATTTAGATGGAAACCGAGTAGATGGAGGCAAAGAGCCTTCAAGTGAATTTGAAATGCATAGAATATTTTATGCTAATAGAAATGATATTAATGCTATAATTCACACTCATACCATGTATTCAACTACAATTGCCTGCCTGAATTGGTCCTTACCTCCAGTTCATTATATGTTGGCTCTTGCAGGTAAAGATGTTCGCTGTGCAGAGTATGCAACCTATGGCACAAAACAATTAGCAGAGAATGCATTTATTGCAATGGAAGATAGAAATGCAGTATTATTGGCAAATCATGGACTTTTAGTTGGTGCAAAAGACATAGCAAATGCTTTTAACACTACAGAAGAAGTAGAATATTGTGCAGAATTATATTATAGAACAAAGGCTATTGGTCAACCGGTTATAATTCCTGAGGAAGAAATGGAATTAATGTTAGAGAAATTTAAAACCTATGGACAAGTTAAGGAGGACTAGAAATGGCAGAAATTAAAACAATTGAATTTAAAGATGATGTATTGTATTTAATAGATCAAAGAAAATTACCAACTGAGTATGAAATATTTCAATGTAAAGACTTTAGAGATGTGGATTTTGCAATACATGATATGGTAGTTAGGGGAGCCCCAGCAATAGGAGCAACTGCAGCCTATGGTGTAGTTTTAGCAGCAAAGGAATTTTTAAACTTGGACAAGGAGAACTTCTTCCATGAAATGGACAAAGCATTAGAACAGCTGAATAATTCTAGACCAACAGCAGTGAATTTAATGTGGGCTATAAAGAAAATGAGAGATTTAATTGAAGAAAATAAAGAGCAAGAAGTTGATGTTATATATAATGAAATCAAAGAAGAAGCAGATAAAATATTTAAGGAAGACATTGAAACTAATAAGGCTATGGCAAAACATGGAAATGAGATAATTCCTCAAGGAGCCACTATATTGACCCATTGTAATACAGGAGCACTGGCTACTGTTGCTTATGGTACAGCTTTAGGTGTTGTTAGAGAAGCTCATTATACAGGCAAAGATATATTTGTATATGCAGATGAAACTAGGCCAAGACTTCAGGGTGGAAAATTAACAGCTTGGGAGTTGGTACAGGAAGGGATTCCTGGAAAGCTTATAGCAGATAATGTGGCAGCAACACTAATCCGTGATGGAAAGATAGACGTAATCCTAACTGGAGCAGATAGGGTAGCTAATAATGGTGACTCTGCTAATAAAATTGGAACATTTATGTTATCAGTAGTGGCTAAGGCTTATGACGTACCTTTTTATATAGTAGCTCCTACAACAACTATAGACTTTGATATGGCATCTGGTGATGGAATAGAAATAGAAGAAAGATCAGCAGAAGAAGTAACCCATATAAATGGAGTTAGAATTGCACCAGAAGGTATAGAGGTTTATAATCCAGCCTTTGATGTAACCCCTTGGGAGAATATTACTGGAATAATTACAGAAAAAGGCATAATAAGACCACCCTATAAAGAAAATATTATGAAGTTAAAATAAGAGGTGAAAGCGATGAAAGCTATTATTGGAGGCACAGGTGTTTATAGTGCCAGTGGTGAAAGTAAAAAGCAAATAGTAGAAACAAAATACGGAAATGTTCAAGTTGACATTATAAATATAAATAGTGAAGATATAGTATTTTTAGCTAGGCATGGTAGTAGTCATTCTCTTCCCCCACATCTAATTAATTATAGGGCTAATATTATGGCATTAAAACAGCTTGGTGTAAATTATATTTATGCAACAGCTGCAGTTGGCTCTTGTAATGAAAAGTACGCACCGGGAGATTTAGTAATAATTAAGGATTTTATAGATTTCACTAAAGTAAGGCCTCTTACATTTTTTGAAGGTGGAGAGGAAAGTGTAAAACATGTAGATATGACCCAGCCTTATTGTAAGAATATGGGGCATAAGTTTCATGATATTGCTGGTCAAATTGGGCTAGAAATCAAGGGGCCTGCAGTATATGTATGTACAGAAGGACCAAGATTTGAAACAGCCAGTGAAATAAAGATGTATAAACAATTAGGTGGAGATGTAGTAGGCATGACTAATGTGCCTGAAGTAGTTTTAGCCAAGGAATTAGGAATGTGTTATTCAACCATAGGTATAATAACTAATTGGTGTACAGGGGTTAAAGGGGAATTTAGCCTTCATGATATACAAGGATCAGTAGATAAAAATAGAGAAAAGATAACTCAGATATTTATCCAAGTATTTAAGGAAGGTCTAGATCAAAAGACTTGTAATTGTAATGATTCACTAATTCAGCTTTAAAAAAAGATATTGTCCAATATAATGGATAATTTGGACATGAATTTCATAATAATTAGAGGAGGGTAATCCTCCTCTTTTATTATGCACTAA
>CAZAGS010000088.1:0-6844 GCA_964484955.1 uncultured Tissierellaceae bacterium | reverse complement strand
TCTATATTTTCCTCTTTACAGATCTTTACACCTTCGTATACTAAATCTAATTTAGGATTTGGCTCAACACCTGATAGTTCAAAGACATTACAGTTCTCATCTTTAAGTATCCCCTTCACCTTATGGTAAAGACCAGAGCGGACTATACTCCCCCCACCATAATGAAGTAATATATTCTTATAACTTGGTGAAACAAGCTTGCCTAATTTATCTACAGATCCTTTACCAAAAACTAAATTTGTGGGACAATAAAAACTAAAACCTTTCATATAAATTCTCCTCACCTATAATATTTATATACTTATAATTTATACCCATAAATATCTCATTATAATAGTCTTTCTTTAAATTCATCTAATATGGCTCTGATGTCATGATTTTGTATCATCTTTCTTAGTTTATAGAATAATTGTTTTCCTTCTTCTCCTCTTAATTCACCACTTAATTCCTTTTCTAATATCTCCTGAAAGTATTTATAGTCTTGGCTTTCTAGGTCTTCTGGACCTAGTGTTTCAATTGATTTTATTAAGGTTTTTCTACTGATCATATATAACTGAAGATTAGGATTATTTAATCTCTCCAATGCACTATTGAAATCTCCTAAATATAAATCCATTAATAATATGTTAAAAGGAATATAAGCATCCATTTTTTCATAGGCCCTTATAGCTTGGCTAAAGTCACCTATACTTTCATAATACGTACCTAATTGATTATAATAATAAAAATCTTTTTCTTCTTCAGCTATACTATCTAATATTTCTTTTGCTATGGCTTTATAAGATATTTTATCTTCATAATTCATTTCACTCACTGTTAGCATTAATAGGTAACTATCTTTACTTAAAGCATAATATCTTTTACCATAATCTATTGCTTTAATATAATCTATAGTTCCCTCTTTCCAACCTAAAGTATAAAATTTCGCCAAGTATTTTAGTGCTTCCATATCTTCTGGATTATTATCTAATACATTTTTATAATGCTCTATAGCCTTTTCATATTGGCCTTTTGAAATAAGATACTCACCTTTAGATAACTTTCCCTTTATATTAATACTATTCATTTGATCAAGGTAAACTCTTTGTCCCTGGCTACTTCCAATTAAATTTCCACTAACATCATATGCTTTAACTATTATAGGATAGTCAAAGCCAGGAAAGAATCCGCCAAGAATAGTGGCTGGAGTTGGTACCCCATTGTCCTCGTATCCATAAATCCTTTGTTCACTTCTTAATCTTTCTACATCCAATATAACTTTAGTATCTTCAAGGTTTTCACTTTTGAAATTTTGCTTTATTGAATATGTTACCATACCACTGTTTTTGTCCATAGGGTTAGAGTATGATATTGTCTCTATTTTATAATAGGCAGCACCTTCTACTGGCTCCCATTTTACTTCAAATTTATCACTGTCTACTATTGTTCCAGAATCGGGTTCTATAATCCTTATGGGATCTACAAAATCGAAATTAAATTCTAAATCCTCTTCTAATTCCAAAAATGAAATATTTTGCTTTAAATGAACCTTATCATAAAGTAATACGTGATTTATTCCTATTCTTATATCATATCTACCTGACCTTAGTCCTATAGTTTCATATTCTCCATTTATATCAGTAATAGCAGAGAATCCAAATGCTCCAGTTCTGAATCCTCCATTTGCCTCCTGTATATCAATTTCAGCAAAAGGAATACCTACTCCATTATAGGAAACCTTTCCTCTAACTTTATATTGACCTTTAAATAGTTCCTTATAATCTTCATACCAATAAGATATTCTTGCTTTATCATAATATTCTTTGGCTATTTCATCCTTACCATTTAAAAGTGCAATATAACCTTTCATAATATAGTAATCTCTATCTAATAGGCCATTAAAATTATTTAATATTTTATCAGCTAAATCATAGTCTCCTTTTAAGAGAGCATTATATATAGAACTGGTGTAATTTATTTCCTCATCCTCACTTGTACTTCCATATTGTATCCAATTTATTAGCTCACGGTTTTGGCCCGAAGAAACTAATACATCTAGAAGTTTTCTATAAGCTAATTTTCTATATTTAATACTAGCTTTTTCATTATTTAAAATCTTAATAAGTGATTCCTTGGCTTTTTCCATATCTCCAAGTGTAATTTTAGATTGAGGAAAACTCCATCCACTTATTCCAATAATAAACTTGTCCTTAGTTCCACCTAAATGGTCTGCATACTTATATAATGCCTGGACTTCATTTGGCTTAATCATTTTCCTTAAATAGCTTTCATAAAATACAGTAGCCTTATCAGAATTAAAATCACTTAGGATATTTGCTATTTGTAGAGTTGTAAATGGAACTACTATTAGTACCATAAGAATAGCAGCTAATGTAATTAAAATTAGATTTTTTATTTTAATTTTTAACTTCATTTACGACTCACCTCTTTTTCTCTAACTAAAATTTGACTATTACCAATTTGGATTACCTGAATCTTTTCTACTTTAAATATATCCTTTGGAATTATGGTAATGGCTAATAAAGCTGCAAAAGCAACTATAGCAGGAGTTAGTGGAATTTCAATTTCTTTATTTAAGAATTGATTCATCTTATCTCTCCAAGTTAATTGTCTAGAATTCATTATATTATTTATTATGTCTTGTGATAATTCTAGTTGCTTAGCATCTTCATCCATTATGCTTTTCAATTCTTTTCCCAACATATCCTTCTTATCCATTGAATTTTCCTCCCTTCTCCAATGCTTGTTTAAGCAATGCCCTTCCTCTAGACAATTTACTCCGTATTGTTCCTTCCTTTTCATCTAATATGTCTGAGATTTCTTTTATACTCCTATCTTCAAAATAAAATAAGACTAAAACTTGTTTATAAATAAATCCTAATTTATCTAACTCTATTCTTAATATTTCTCTATCTATCTTATCTATAGTTAAATCCTCAGGGTTATCTGGATCCATATGATAGTCTTCATAGGCTACTTCTATAAGCTTTGATTTCACTTTATCCTTAAGCACATTTTGTGAAATTCTATATATCCAGGTATAAAGCGAACTATCACCCTTAAATCCTTTAATATATCTAAAAACTCTAATAAAGGTTTCTTGTACTATATCTTCAGCTAGTTTTTCATCTTTAGTCATAAGGAAACAGGTTCTAAGTAATCCATCTCCATATGTATTTATTAATTCATAATAGGCCTCTTCTTTTCCTCTTTTAAGGCCTTTTATTAAATCCTTTTCCCCCATTCCCTTATCACCTCCTACCTATTAGACTGCAACTCTTCAAAAAGGTTGCAATATATTCTTATTTTAACATAAAAATGAAGCTGATATTATTCATCAGCTTCATTTTCTTTTTCTTCTTTTCCTTCTTTTCCTTGATAATGGATTATGCTTATCCATTTATCATCTACTAATATTCTTCTTACCCTTTTATCAAAATCAATTCTGGCTATCCAGATTTGTCTGTCACAGCCCAGGCATTTTAGTTTAATATCTACTCCTGTTCGGAGGATCTCCCATTTGTTTTCTCCGCAGGGATGTCCTTTCTTAAGGGTTACTATATCTCCAACTGCATATTTTAAAATCATTGATCTTTTCCTCCATATACAATTCTCTTAGGATAAGGTATTTCTATATTTTCCTTATCAAATGCTTCTTTTACCTTTTTCCTAATCTCTCTTTCCGTTGCCCATTGTTCTCCCGGAATGGTCTTTGCAACTATTCTAATATTTACACCGTATTCTCCTAAATTACTAACTGCTAAAACACTTGGTCCTTCTATAATTGTCTCATTGGATAGTTTTATATCATGGCATACTTTTTCTAATACAGATATAACCTTATCTATATTTTCTTCATAAGCTATGGATACTTCTACTAAGGCTCTCATAGGTCCTCTAGTTTTATTAGTTACTATTTGTATGCTAGAATTTGGGATAATATGAAGTTCTCCTGAGAAGTCTCTAAGTTTGGTAACCCTAAGGCCTAGTTCTTCTACATTCCCTTGATAAGTTCCAATCTGAACTAGATCTCCTACAGAATACTGGTCTTCTAAAAATATAAAAAATCCTGTTATTATATCCTTAACCAAGGATTGGGCACCGAAACCTATGGCAAGCCCTCCAATACCAGCTGTTGCTAATATAGATGTAGTATTGATATTAAACATTTCTAATACTATTACAATTCCTAAAAAATATAAAATATATTTTACCATTTTCTTTAGAATTTCAGCCACTGTATTAGCCCTATTATGATTAACTAAATGTTCACCTTTTCTACTTTTTAATGTTTTATCTATTAATTTATTAATTAAATATATTAAGATTCGAATAGTTAAATATATAATTACTATTTTAACAGCCTTACCTAAGAGATTTAAATTTCCCATTTCATTTTTAAATACACTATCTATAAAATCAGTTATAACTTCCATATTCACCTCTATTATTAATTGATTTTTTCTGCAATACTTTTTGGCCCATCTTTTATAAACTTATATAATCCATCAACTTGAATCTTTTCATCTTCTATAAGGCACTTTACCTTATCTATAGATTCTAAAGTAAATAATAATGATAATCCACAGCTATGACTAACCTCTCTAGGTGTAGGTATAGTCTTAAAGAATATATCATTTTCTTTTAAAATCTTTTCTGCCTGTATTGCATAATGAGTTGATTTAAATGTTGTTAATCCATATTCTTCTCTTTTCATGACTTCTCCAATCAAATTGTTATTGTATTATTAGAATTCCTCATCTTTTCATATATATTATACATATTGGTTATTTCCCCTACTGCTAATTTATCCTGTATATGGTAATAGTCCAAACACAAACCACAAGATAATATTTCAACTCCTGCACTTTCCATTGCCTTTAAATCATCCAAGGCTTCTGACCCTTGGCAAGTTAATTTTACGCCACTATTATAAAATATTAATGTGCTAGGCAAAGGTGTAGTTTCTTTTATTGTATACATTAAACCTTTAACTAATATGTGACCTAACTCTTCACTTCCCTCGCCCATTTTGTCTGAATTAAAGACTATAGTTAAGTCTTTAAAACGGTCTACTTCACAAGTCAATGCCTCTTCTTTTATATTTTCCACTACTTCTTCAGTAATAGCTTTATTAATGTGGATATAGTATTCTTCATCTTTGGTCTTATCTACTGTAAATTTTAAACCCATTCCATTAGCTAGTTTTGATATATTATCCTTAGCTACTTCATTATCTACAATTGTAGTTATAGTTCCGACCTTTAATTTATCTAATTCCTTTTTCGTCATAATAACTGGTTTTGGACATAATTCTCCTCGTGCATCTACTTCTATCTTCATCAAATCGCCCCTTTTACTATTTTCTCTCTTTTAGTGTAATATAAAAGAACCTAATGCCTATTATAATTATAAGTATAGATAGGATATAGCTCAGTACATTTCCCAATCCCAAATTAAATAATCCTTTATAATATAGCAGTGCTATAGAACCTAATATAAGGAATATAATACTTAAGTACTTTGGCCAAATAATTCCATTCTCTTTATATCCAATAAGATAACTTATATAAAAGGCTAAAGAGATTAATATTAGTCTAAACCATGCTATATTTACTTCAGTTAATTGTTGTAAAAAATTGTGAGTCCCTAGGGCCAGTAATATTGTACCTAGGAATAAAAATAAATTATTCCGCTTTTTAAAGTAAGAAATAATACCAAACACACCTGCTCCATATAGGTATATAAAAGATGTAATTCTGATATTAATAAAAATATATTGGTCCAACAGGGAAACTATTGAAAGTGTAAGTAAAGCTAAACCACCTATTAAAAAAATTGTATTATTGTTATTATAATAGAGAACTATTAAAACAACGGATAAAACAAAAGTTATAGTTAAAACAAAGGCAATCCAATTTATTGTAACAAATTTTAAATTTAAAAGCAATATAACTAGTCCTAAAGCCATTAATACAAGTCCTAAGGAAAAATCCTTTTTCATCTTCTACCCCCTTGATTTTATTATTTAGTTTTTAATTTAAATATTTCAACATCCCTTTGATTACGAATATAAATTGAAGTTTGATTATTATATAAAGCTAGGATTTCATTATCTAATTTATAATTTAATACTTCCTTATTACCTTTAATACCTAAAATATCTCCCTTACCATATAGAAGTATTATTTTATCCATATACTTTATTTTCTTATAATCTGCTGCAAATACAAACTTTTCTATTGTCTTGCCATCTAATCCAATTATTTCAAAATTCTTATCATAAAGTATTAATATATTATCTCCATCTAAATACATATCTTTAATAGCTGGAAAGTGTCTTTTCCATTTAACTATTCCATCTTTTATATAGTTTATACTAGTATCTGTTAAAACTAAAATATCATTTTTAACAAATTCCGTACGAAGTATAATCATATTTTTAAATTCTACATCTTGTAATTTTTCACCACTAAAATTATAGATACCCAATTGACTTACTAGTGTATCACCCTTTGTATTTAGTGTAGAAATTCCATATTTATCTCCTTGGCTATCTAAATTATAATATAGGATATTATTATCTAACTCTTCATGTATTTTTATAATATCTCCCATGTGGTTCATTATCTTAATGTTTTCACCATTTTCATCTTTTATATGGACCATTAGTTGATCATTAGATTCTTTTACTGCAAATATACCTTGGTTAAGCTGGGCCTTAAAAACTGTATCTCCATTCTTATCCATAGAATAAATATGTCCACTTGTTTTATCAATAGCATAAATATATTGTTGACCATAATAAATATAGGGTTGTTCAAAGTTAAACTCCTTTTCCCAA
>CAZAGS010000087.1:0-7047 GCA_964484955.1 uncultured Tissierellaceae bacterium | reverse complement strand
ATAGTCATTTCCATTAAATTCACCCGTTCATCTCTGTTCATATAGAATACAAGAAATATTCATATTTGTCAACTATTGTAAGTTTTCCTTTAATAGTTCTTCATAGGCTTCTTCTGCTTCTTTTAGCTCATCATCATCGATTCCTACTAATATTTCATCACCATTATCATCTAGTTCAATTCTTAATATATAGGTAGGTGATTCTATATCATTAGCTTGTAATAGGGCAACATAATCAGTTTCATCTAGGCTAAATTTTGCTTTTACTATAAATTCTACTTCATTTCCTAATTCATCATAAAATAAATGTCTTTCTTCCATTTTTACCATCCTTTCTTTAACTATCTAAGTATTGTTGTAATATATATGTGGCCGCTACCTTATCTATAACTTTCTTTCTGTTTTCACGTCTTACATCGCCTTCTATAAGGATACGCTCTGCAGACATGGTAGTCAGTCTTTCGTCTATATATATAATTTCTACATTAAATTTATTCTTAATTTTTTCAGCAAATTTAATAGTTTTCTCGCCTTGTGGTCCAATTGTACCATTCATGTTTTTTGGCAAGCCTACTACTATTTTTTTTGCATCATATTGATTTATTAAAGCCTCTATGGCATTATAGTCATCTTTTTTACTGCTTCTTTTAATAGTAGTTATACCTTGGGCTGTAAATTGCAACAAATCACTAACAGCAACTCCTATTGTCTTATCCCCTACATCAAAACCTAAAATTCTTTCCATTTTACCTCTCCAATTAAATTACTTTTATACAAAATTCTGGACATACACTTGCACAATAACCACATAAAATACACTTTTCGTTAGGAACTGCTATACCATCTATTACTTGGATTCCATCTTGTTGACATCTTCTTTGGCAATTACCACAGCCTATACAATAATCTGCTACAATAAGTTTTCTATTTTTTTTATTTAATTGATTTTTAATTTCAATTGGTAAATAATCATTTTCTAATAAATGTACATTGGAATCTATTTCATCTCTTGATTGCAATCCTATGGCTATGGAATCTATATAGGGAATATTTTTTACAAAGTTAAAAGATGCTTCCAAATCACTTATTAAATGGCCTCCACCTAAGGGTTTCATAGCGTAGATTCCCTTACCCATATTATGTAGGTCCTTTAATTCAGTGAGCATTTCTTCTATGGTTCCATCATTAATACCTATTCCTAATTTGTTTACAATAGGATGAATTATTTCAATTTCATGGATCGCTTTTGCAGCTTTAGCTGCAGCAATTTTATGAGTAGATATACCTATGGCTCTTATTTTACCCTCTTCTTTTGCTTTAATAAAGTATTCTATGGCTTCAAAGTGACCACGTATAGTATGTATGCTTTCCTGTTCATGTAATAAGAAAAGATCTATATAATCTGTTCCTATTTCTTTTAGAGCCTTTTCCAAGCTGTCTCTAGCCATTTCCTTTGTGTAGGCATAGGTCTTGCTCGCTAGGGTATATTCTTCTCTTTT
Organism: uncultured Tissierellaceae bacterium; assembly: GCA_964484955.1. Taxonomy (GTDB): domain Bacteria; phylum Bacillota; class Clostridia; order Tissierellales; family Tissierellaceae; genus CAYZDC01. Next base: position 5,548 of record CAZAGS010000087.1, on the reverse strand, counting down.
TATACCCTTTAAGGCTTGTTTTATATATGCATAATTTTCATATATTTCAGCTGTATCTAAAAAATTAATTCCTCGTTCAAATCCATATTCTATAAGATGTGCTCCCTCTGAAATGGATAAGTTAGCTTGAAATGGTGTCATAGTCAATGATCCGAAACATAGTCTAGAAACCTTAATTTTAGTATTACCAAGTTGAACCTTTTTCATTAAGCCACTTCCCTAATTAATAAAAAATTGAAAATGGATGGCTTATATTTCAGCCATCCATCAATAGCATTACTATTTATCATATTCTAAATAGGCTTTTAATATTTCCTCTAATAATTCATCTCTTTCGATTTGTCTAATTAATGTTCTAGCATTATTATGACTAGTAATATAAGTAGGGTCACCTGAAAGTATATAACCGATTATCTGGTCTATAGGGTCATATTTCTTTTCTTTAAGTGCTACAACTACTGCATCAAGTATTTCTTTGGGTTTAGTAATAACCTCTTTTGGTGGTTCAAATTTCATAGTTTCATTAATATTTTCACTCACAATAACACCCCCGTATTTATATTATACCATAATAAATTCACAATGCACAGTTCACAATGCACAATGAAAAGATTTAAACAATTACTTCCTTTGTCCCCTAATCAATTCTGGAACCATGGCTAAGGCTGCCTCTATCTTGTCTACATCCTTGCCCCCTGCTTGGGCCATGTCTGGTCGGCCACCGCCGCTGCCGCCTGTGGCTTTTGCTACTTCTTTGATGATATTGCCTGCTGATATTCCTTGGGTGTTTAAATCCTTTGTTACCATGCTTACGAAGGATATTTTGTCTTCTACTATAGATGCCAGTACAAGGACACCAGACCCTAGTCTGTTTCTGATTTCATCTCCTAAATTCCTTAGGCTATTCATGTCTAAGTCATTTACCTTATAAGTTATTAGTGGCACATCATCTACCATTATTTTAGAAGAAAGAATATCCTCTGCAATATTTGTAGCCATTTTGCCTTTTAGACTATTTATTTCTCTGTCTTTTTCCTTTAATTCTTCTGTAAGTGATTTTGCTTTATCTAATAAATTTTCTTTATTAGTTTTTAATATATTTGATAAATCATCTATGTGATTTTCCATTTGATTTAAATATTCATAAACTGAAGACCCACTAATAGCTTCTATTCTTCTAACTCCTGCTGCTATTCCTGCTTCTGATATTATTTTAAATAGTCCTATATTAGAAGTATTCATAACATGGGTTCCCCCACAAAGTTCTTGTGAATAGTCTCCTACTTTTACAATTCTAACATCATCATGGTATTTGTCTTCAAATAGTCCTACAGCTCCCATTTCTTGAGCTTCCAATAATGAAGTTTCCACAGTGTAGACCTCAAGTGCCTCTAATATCTTCTCATTTACAAGTCTTTCTATTTCTTTTAATTCTTCCCTGCTTGGACTTTCAAAATGTGTAAAGTCAAATCTTAATTTATTTGGCATTACTAAGGACCCTGCCTGATTAACATGGCTTCCTAGTACATCTTTTAGTGCTTTGTGTAATAAATGAGTTGCAGTATGATTTCTTCTTAGTGCATCCCGTCTTACTTTATCCACTTCTGCTCTTACTATGTCTCCTTGGCTAAGTTTTCCTTGTAAAACTTTTATCTTTTGAATAATAAGTCCAGTTTTTGTATGAAGAGTATCTTCAACTTTAGCCTTGAAATTTTCGTTCTCTATTAGTCCTATATCTCCAATTTGCCCCCCAGATTCACCATAAAAAGGTGTTTCTTTAAGTACAAGAATACCTTCTTGGTCTTTATCTAGGTGGTCTGTATTTTCATTATTAGTGAATAATGATTCTACTTTTGTATTTAAACTAATTGTCTCATAGCCTTTAAATTCTGATTTTAGACCATCAAATAAATGACTATGGTCTCCTGAAGACCATCCTATATTATCTCCATCATCTCTGGCTGCTCTAGCTCTGTTTCTTTGTGCTTCCATATCTTCATCAAACTGGTCTTCATTAACAGAAAGACCTCTTTCATTTAATATTTCTTTAGTCAAATCTAGGGGAAAACCAAAAGTATCATATAACTTAAATGCTTTGTCTCCACTTAATATGGTCTCCTTGGCCAGGACCATTTCATCAATATAGGATTCTAATATAGCTATACCACCGTCTATAGTCTCTTGAAATTTATCTTCTTCAGCCCGAATAATTCTTTTGATCTGGTCTTCATTTGTTTTTAATTCTTTGTATTCTACACTCCATGAGTTAATAACAACTTCTACTACTTTAGATAGGAAGGTTCCCTGGATACCTAAAAGTTTTCCATGACGTGCAGCTCTTCTAATTAATTTTCTTAATACATAACCTCTACCTTCATTGCTAGGAAGTACACCATCGCTTACTAAAAAAGTCATTGCTCTAGCATGGTCAGTTATTACTCTAATAGATGTGTCCTTTTCCTTATTAGTCCCATATTTATAATTACTAATCTTTTCTACAGTTTTTAATATCTTTTTTACCTCAGCTACTTCAAATATATTGTCTGCGCCTTCAAGGACTGCAGCTATTCTTTCAAGTCCCATTCCGGTGTCTATATTAGGATTTGGTAAAGGATGATATACACCTTTTTCATCTTTATCAAATTGTGTAAATACTAAATTCCATACTTCAATAAACCTGTCACAATCACAACCAGGTTTACAATCTTCATTTCCACATCCGTAAGCAAGACCTCTATCTACAAAGATCTCTGAACATGGGCCTGAAGGTCCCACTTCTAATTCCCAGAAATTGTCTTCTTTTCCTAATCGTACAATCTTTTCCTTTGCTATGCCAATATGTTCTTCCCAAAGCTGGAAAGCTTCATCATCATCTAAGTATACTGTAACCCAAAGGTCTTCTTCCTTTATTTCCATTCTTTCAGTTAAGAATTCCCAGGCCCACTCTATTGCTTCTTTTTTAAAATAGTCTCCAAATGAAAAGTTTCCTAGCATTTCAAAAAAAGTCGCATGTCTATCTGTTTTTCCTACATTATCAATATCCCCAGTTCTAATACACTTTTGACAAGTAGCCATTTTTCTACTAGGGGGAGTTTTTTCTCCTGTAAAATATTGTTTTAATGGTGCCATTCCCGCTCCTATTAACAACAAAGATTTATCATTTTTAGGTACTAAAGAAAAACTTGGAGCTACTAAATGGTGCTTTTCTTTAAAAAAATCTAAGTATTCACGTCTAATTTCATGTAATCCTATTTGTTTCATCATTACACCTCACCGATTTTGTTTTTTACTAAAAAATCCTCCCTTTAAGGGAGGTATACCTTTAACTATATAGTTGAATTATATTTTAAAATCACTGTAAAGTCAATAATCTTCATATTAATGGCTTTTTCATCTTATCCTTTGTGAAATTAAATAATATTCTAAATACGGCTACTGTAGGAACTGATAATATCATTCCAAAAACTCCAAATACTCCTCCACCAATAATTATTGAAAGCAATATTACAAGTGGATGCATTCCTAAGTTTTCTCCTATGATTTTAGGAGCTAAAATATTGTTTTCACCCCATTGTATTAGAACAAAGAGAACACTTACCCAAAGTACCTTTATTGGACTTGATAGATAGGCAAAAAACACTGCAGGTATAAATCCTAGTAAGGGTCCTATATAAGGAATAATGTCTGCGATTCCAGTTACAAATCCAATTACAAAAGCAAATTCAATTCCCATTATCATTAAAACAACAGTGGTAAAAACTCCTACATAAAGACTCATTATTAATCTTCCTCTAACAAATCGAGAAAGAGAATAATCTATTTTGTTAGCTAAGTACATTACATCTGCCCTGTATTTTTTTGGTATGGCTTCTTTTAACTTTTTCTTAAAAAAGTCTTTATCTACTAAGAAATACAAGGTAAGAATAGGAGTTAATACTATACTTACAAATTTGGAAAGTGTATGAATAATTCCGCCAATAAATACTTTTAAGGTATTAACTATAGCATCTTCAATGTTAACAATATTGTCCATAACCACCTGTTCTATACCTTTAAACATAGGAGGTAATCCACCTAGGGTTGAATAATATTTAGTATATAGGTTGTCAACCATTTTTGATACTTGTTCAAAATAAGTAGGCATATTGGTTACAAGTCTTTTTATTTCTGCCGATGATTTTGGTATTATTAAAAATGATACTATAAAAAACACAGCTATAATTGATAAATAAACTATTAGTACACCTAAAAGTCTATTTATTCCCTTTTTTTCTAGAAAATTAATTATTGGATTTAGTGCATAGGCAATAATAGATGAAATAACAAGTGCATAAAGGGTATCAGATAATATAGTATATCGTTTAACTAATAAATAGAAAAAATAAATTCCTATTATAGTAAGCATAATAGGCAAAATTCTTTTATCATCAAATCTCAGCCGTTTTTTCTCAGACAAATAGCTATTACCTATATTTATCAGATAATAGATTATTAATACTAATATTATTGTGGTTAAAACCCATAAGGGCTTTATTAAAAAATCTGGTGGATTTATAGTAATCATTATTTCACCCCATATGATAAGAGGGCAGAATATCTGCCCACCTAAGAGTTCTTGTTATATAATAATTATATGTCTTCTATATCATGGTCATGTAAATCTTCATCAAAATCTACATCTTCTAGACCATCAATATGAATTCCATTTTTCTTTGAATAATCTAATAAGGCAGATTTTATTGCTTGTTCAGCTAAAACTGAACAGTGCATTTTAATCGGTGGTAAACCATCTAGGGCTTCAGCTACTGCTTTGTTTGTTACTGACATAGCTTCTTCTATAGTCTTCCCTTTTATTAATTCTGTAGCCATACTAGATGAAGCAATTGCAGAACCACAACCAAAAGTTTTGAATTTAACATCTTCAATTATTCCATCTTCTATTTTTAAGTACATCTTCATTATATCTCCACATTTTGCGTTTCCAACTTCTCCTACTCCACTTGCCTCTACAATTTCACCAACATTTTGTGGATTTTTGAAGTGTTCCATTACTTTTTCTGAATACATTTATTTTTCCCCCTTAACTCTTTCGTATAATGGTGACATCTGTCTTAATCTTTCTACTATTTCTGCTAAGTGCTCAACTACATAGTCTACTTCTTCCACTGTATTAAAGTCACCTAGGGATAATCTTAAGGATCCATGAGCTATTTCATGTGGTAATCCTATTGCTAATAAAACATGTGAAGGATCTAAAGTCCCTGAAGTACATGCGGATCCACTTGAACCTGCTATACCGACTAAATCCAAGCTTAATAATAAGGATTCACCTTCTATAAATTCAAAGCAAAAGTTCACATTATTAGGTAATCTATTTTTTCTAGGTCCATTTAATTTTACATAGGGAATATTAGCTCCTATTTTTTCTATTAATCTATCACGTAAAAAGATCAATTTAGCGTTATGCTCTTCTATATTTTCAGTAGCTAATTCTATAGCCTTACCTATACCTACTATTCCAGGTACATTTTCAGTACCAGCTCTTTTA